>JBGSJO010000056.1:0-7779 GCA_041741895.1 Pontixanthobacter sp. | reverse complement strand
GGCGATCTTGACCCCGCCGCGCAGAGCCCGGCCCATGAACACTTTCGCAGTTTCGGCCACGGCGCGGATCTTGTCTTCTACCACCGGGGTGTAGATCCCCTGCCCCAGCCGCTCGGTCACGCCCTGGAACGCCATCAGCGTGGGAACCAGGATGGTGCCGTTTTCCTTCATCCCCTTGATCGCGGCGTCGTCCAGATAAGTGCCGTGTTCGATCGTATCGATGCCCGCCCGCGCCGCGGCCTCGATCCCGCGCGCACCATGCGCATGGGCCATGACTTTCAGCCCGAGCGAATGGGCGGTGTCGGCGATGCTCTTCATTTCCGCGTCACTGAAATGTGCCTCCAGCCCGCGGCCCTGCTGGCTGAGCACGCCGCCGGTCGCAGTGATCTTGATGATATCCGCCCCGTTCTGGCTGGCGCGGCGAACATTCTCCGCGCATTCAACTGCGCCGGTGCAGGTATAGCCGCTGGTCAGCACAGCGTTCACTTCGGGCCTGAAGCCGGATACATCGCCGTGCCCGCCGACAATGGCCAGCGGCGGACCGGCGGCGATGATCCGCGGGCCGGGAATGATCCCTTCGGCGGTTCCCCGCCGCAAGCTGTAGGCAGTCTGCTGCGCGCTGCCCGCTTCTCGCACGGTAGTGAACCCGGCGAGCGCGGTCAGCCGGGCGTTCTTCGCGCCCACAACCACGCCCCATTCGTCAGGCTCGGTCGTCTGCTTCCAGAAATCCCCGCCGGGATCGCCGGTCAAATGGACATGCAGGTCGATTAGGCCGGGCAGCACTGTCTGGCCCGGCAGGTGAACCATGACGGCGCCTTCGGGCGCTGTGGCGAATCCGTCCTCGATGCTGACGATCCGGCCATCGGTAACGATGATGGTGGCCGGCCCGCTGGCTTTGCCCGATGCATCCGCAATTACCGATCCGGCATGGATGTAGGTCGTTTCCGCATAGGCTGGCAGAGCGGAAAAAGCCGCGCCGATGGCAGCTGCGCTGGTCAGCAATCTGGTGAATGTTTTCATGGTCACGATTCCCCTTTGCGACTTCATGCCGTGATCGATCGGTATGGACAAGTCTGCCGGTTGCACTGGTAACCCCTTTTGCTATGGCTGGGGCCAATTACGTCCGTCGCAAAGGAAAATTCCGAATGACCCGCAAGCTCTTGCTCGCCGCCACGCTGCTTGGATCGGTATCTGTTGCCGCCACCGCCGCAGTCGCCCGCCCGATGACACCTGAAGATGTCGCGAAACTGGAATCCGTCGGCACGATCAGCGTTTCCCCAGATGGCGACCAAATCGCCTATACAACCGCCAGCCTGCCCGATGTGACGCAAGGCAAGGACAACGGTTCCACCACCCAGCAGCTGAAAATGGCCTATGGTCCGGACCTAACGCGCGTATTCCTGCCCGCCGATATCGAAGTCCGCAGCGTGGATTTTATGCCCGACGGACGGATAGTCAGTTTCGTGTGGGCCGCAGAAGATGAAAAGCGGGCCGTGTGGGGCATTCCAGTGGATGGCGGCGGGCACCGCAAGCTGGCGGGTGTGGATGGCGCGAACGTGATATCCTACGCCTTCTCCCCTGATGGCGCCACGGTTTATATGCTGGCCGGGGCGGAAGAAGACAAGCAGCGCGAAACGCAGAGCAAAGCCGGATTCAACGCGGTCGTCTATGAAGAGGAATCGCGATTCAACCGCGTTTTCTCCGCAGCCGTCGGCATGGAAGTGGACGCCAAACCGACGGTGATCACGGTTCCGGGATATGTTAGCGCCTTCAAGGTGACGCCGGACGGTTCGAAAGCCATCATCCAGAGCGCGCCGACCCCGTCGGTCGATGACAGCTACACCTCCACTCGCGTCCAGGTGCTCGACCTGGCCACCGGCAAGGTCAGCCGGATCATCGAAACCCCGGGCAAACTGGGCGATGTCGAGATCGGGCCCGATGGCACGGTGCTGTCCATGATTGCTGCGATCGACAAGAACGACCCTGCGGCGACGACGCTGTATCTGGCCAATGTCGAAACCGGCGAGCTGACCGCGCTCAACCAGGACGCCCCGGAAGCGGCAATCGACGCCGAATGGCTGCCGGACGAGCGGCTGGCCGTGATCATCCACAAGGGCGCTCAAAGCGTGCTGCGCTTCTACGGCGACGCGGTGGAGGAATTGGACCCCGGCGGGCTGATCCTGACTGCCATCGAAGCGGGCGGCAGTACCATTGCGGTGGAAGCGCACTCGCCCGCCCATCCGCCGGAACTGTTCGTGCTGGCGGACGGTGCCTTCACCCGCTGGACGCAGCACAATCCATGGCTGGCCGATATCGACATGGGCGCCCAGCGCACCATCACCTACACTGCGCGCGACGGCCGGGAAATCGAGGGCGTGCTCATCGAGCCTGTCGGCGGCGCACCCGCTGGCGGCGCGCCGACCATCCTCAACGTCCACGGCGGGCCGGAAGCGCATGAATCCAACGGCTGGCAGACTGCTTATAGCAAGCCCGGCCAGGTTGCGGCGGGCAAGGGGTATGCCGTGTTCCTGCCCAACTACCGCGGGTCCACCGCCTATGGCACGGCCTTTTCCAAGGAACACCAGGGCGATTATGCGGGTAAGGAATTCGACGATCTGGTGGATGGCAAGCGCGTGCTGGTAGCGCAGGGGATCGCCGATCCGCTGCGCACCGGGATCACCGGCGGTTCCTATGGCGGTTTCGCCAGCGCCTGGGGCGCGACCCGCTATTCGGAAGAATATGCCGCCAGCGTGATGTTCGTCGGGATTTCCAACAATCTCAGCAAATTCGGCACCACCGATATCCCCGACGAGATGTATCTGGTGCACGAACTGAAATGGCCGTGGGAAGAATGGGACCGTCTGCTGCAGCGCAGCCCGATCTACTACGCCGGACAGGCCGAAACCCCGCTGCTGATCATGCACGGGGCGGAGGACACCCGCGTATCCCCCACTCAAAGCTACGAACTCTATCGCAACATCAAGGTGCGCAAACCGGACACCCCGCTGCGGCTGGTGCTGTTTCCGGGTGAAGGGCACGGCAATCAGAAGGCTGCCGCACGGTATGATTACAATCTGCGCATGATGGAATGGTTCGACACCTATCTGAAAACCGGTGACCGGACTGCCGAATTACCGGCGCCGCGCCCGCAACTGGCAGCCGGAGCCAAGGGCGCAAAGGCCACAGGCAAGACCGAGGATTGAAACAAATAGCGGTTGAATCTCCGTGACTTTCCACAATGGCAAGTTACGGAGATTCGGAAATGCACCCCAGCGATGCGCGTGAAGCCTTGGCAGATATCCAGATTGTGGACGCCAGACTTGCCGCCAGATTAGGGGATTGTCCGCCGTGGCGGCACGCGGTTTTTGGCGGCATTTTTGCCATGATGATCGGGTCGGTTGCGGCATCTGGCATGGTTCAGATCATGGCCGCCCCGCTGGTGCTGTTGGCGGTTGTCCTGACGGTGCGATCGGACCGGAAACGATACGGTATGTTCGTCAACGGCTATCGCCGCGGTGCCACGCGCCCGCTGATGATTGTCTATATTGGGGTAATGATGGTGCTGGTTCTCGCAGCCATGCATATGCGGATCAATGGCTTCGGCGTTGCCAGCAAGATCGGCCTTGCCGCCGTCGCCTTTGTTATCGCAATATTTTTCAGCACCGCATTGGCACCACCTGTTCCGCTGAGATCTGACGGGAAGTTGAAAACGGACATATCCGGCATCGACACGGCATTACACGCGCCTGTCAGGCTTCAGATTGCCGCGGTTCTGGCGCGGGTAAGCGCGGCGGAATTCGCGACCTTGAAGGAAATTTCCGGTGTTGCAGATTCGGTTCTGTCGAAACATCTCTCCGCATTGGGTGATGCCGGCTACGTTGCCGTGAGCAAGGCGGCGCGCGATGGCCGTCAACGCACCTGGGCATCGTTGACATCAGCAGGCCGCAAGGCCTTTGCCGCCCATATGGAAGCACTCAAGCAACTGGCGGCGATCGCGCAGGACGCTGCAATAGCCGCGGAATAGTCTGCCCGACATATCCGTTTAGAAGGTATAGGCGGTCCCGGCAGCGCCGAAGTACTGGTCCGCGCTACCCCGCTCGTTCGTGTAGGGGGTATTTGATGTTCCGGCGCCCGGTCCTATCCCATGCCCTGCCACTGTTTCACCGCGTCGAGCGGCCACACCAGCATCAGCACGTTCAGGGTCAGATTGTCGCGGATCATCCATGCGGTAAACAATTCGAAGAACAGGGCGATACCCAGGCTAATCTTCCACGGCACCCGCGCGGCGAATAGGAATCCGATGATCATCCAGCCGATATCGGCCAGCGAATTGACCATGCTGTCCCCGACATAGCCCCAGCTGATGGTGACCTCGCGGTAGCGATTGATAATGAACGGGGTGTTTTCGAAAATCTCCCACGCGGATTCGATCACCACCGCAATCGGCAGCGCCCAGCGCCGGGGCTTTCCACCGAATATCCCCCACTTTGTCCACAGCAGCCAGGCGAAGAAATAGAAGATCAGCCCGTGGATGAAATGGCTGGGTGAATACCAGTCTGTCAGATGCTGGCTGTTCTCGGACGATTGCACCACCCCGTGCCACAGCTTCACCGTCCCGCAGACGCAGATCGGCGGGCGGTCCATCGCCAGCAGGATAGCGGCCACCACCAGCACCAGCAGCACAGTTGCAACGATGGCCGCGCAGTGCGGCAGGAGGCGATGGGTCATTCGCCCCTTTTGGCACGGCTTTTTCGATGCGCAAGTTGATTGCTACCCGTCCCAATGCCGCTTAGTGCGTATCGCCAATGGTCGCGCGCATGAAACATACACCCGCAGATACCCACACCGAAATCGCGATTGTCGGCGGCGGGCTGGCGGGCGGGCTGATTGCACTCGCGCTGCGCCGCAGCCGTCCGGAAATTTCGGTCATGCTGATCGAACAGGGCGATGTCCTGGGCGGCAATCACCGATGGAGCTGGTTTGACAGCGATCTGGCAGAGCCCGGCAGCGCAGACATGATGGCCGGGTTCCGAACCACCCAGTGGCAGGGCTATGACGTTCAATTTCCTGCGTACCGGCGGCAGCTGGGCTCGCAATACCGGTCGCTCGCCTCGTCCGATTTCGATGCCGGTTTGCGGCGCGAACTGGCGCAGGACACCGTGGTTACGAATTGCAGTGTGGCCGCGCTGGATGCAGAAGGCATCACCCTGAATGACGGGACGCGGATTTCCGCACGGACGGTGATCGATTGCCGGGGCGCAGTACCTTCGCAGCATTTTCGCGGTGGCTGGCAGGTGTTCATGGGGCGCCATATCCGCACCCTGCAGCCGCACGGGGTGGCGCGCCCGGTGATCATGGACGCGGCGGTGGACCAGCACGGTGCCTTCCGCTTCGTTTATACCCTGCCGCTTGGCGCGAGAGACCTGTTTATCGAAGACACCTATTATGCGAACGAGCCGGTGCTGGACCGCAGCGCCCTGTCCGCCCGGATTGACGCATATATCCTGGATCAGGGGTGGGGCGGCGAAGCCGGTAATGGTTTCGAGATTATCGGGCATGAAACCGGCGTGCTGCCGGTGATCACCGGCGGATCATTCGGCGCCTATCAGACGCAGCAGCGGATGGACGGCGTGGCGATGGCGGGCGGGCGGGGGGGATTCGTCCATCCGCTGACCAGCTATACGCTGCCTTTCGCGGTGGAAACCGCGCTTGCAATTGCGGCGGATGCGGATTTGCCGGGGGCCCAGTTGGCGGCGCTGGTGGAACAGCGTGCGCGGCGGCACTGGTCCAGAACCGGCTATTACCGGATGCTCGGATCGATGCTGTTCGGCGCGGCAGAGCCGGACCGGCGTTACCGGGTATTCGAACATTTCTACCGCTTGAACGAAGATCTGGTGGAACGGTTCTATGCCGCCCGATCGACTTTTCCGGACAAGGTCCGCATCCTTTCCGGCAAGCCGCCCGTACCTGTTGGCAAGGCCGTTGCGGCCTTGATTACCCCAGGCCGACCGCTGGTCGCCCCCCAGGAGATTACGCCATGACCACCCCCCCGATCACCACTCTTGCGCCGGAGGTAAAGCCTGCGGCCAGTCCCGCAGCGATTGCCCCGACTGGCAAGTCTGCATGCGTGATTGGTTCGGGATTTGGCGGGCTGGCGCTGGCCATGCGCCTGCAATCCGCCGGGATCGCCACCACGGTCATCGAAGGCCGGGACAAGCCGGGCGGGCGGGCCTATTTCTGGGAGAAGGATGGCTTTATTTTCGACGGCGGGCCAACCGTGGTCACCGATCCGCCATGCCTGAAGGAATTGTGGGAACTGAGCGGCCACAATATGGCGGACGATGTCGAATTGTTGCCGGTGATGCCGTTCTACCGGCTCAACTGGCCGGACGGAGTGAATTTCGATTATTCCAATGACGAAGCGGGCCTGCTGGGGGAAATAGACCGCGTCGCGCCGGGCGATGCAGCGGGTTACCGCGAATTCCTGAACTATTCCGCCGGGGTGCATCAAGAAGGCTATGTCAAGCTGGGCACCGTGCCGTTCCTCGATTTCAAATCGATGATCAAGGCTGCCCCCGCGCTGGCCAAATACCAGGCATGGCGCAGCGTCTATTCGATCGTGTCGAAATATATCAAATCGGAAAAACTGCGTGAGGCGCTGAGTTTCCACACATTGTTGGTCGGCGGCAGCCCGATGAAGACCAGCGCCATCTATGCGCTGATTCACAAGCTGGAAAAAGATGGCGGCGTGTGGTGGACGCGCGGCGGCACCAACCGGCTGATCGCGGGGATGATCCGCCATTTCGAGCGGCTTGGCGGGCGGATGATCGTGGGCGATCCGGTGATCCAGGTGCATACTGTAGGTAACAAGGCGACCGAAGTTGAGACCGAAAGCGGGTTTCGCGAACGGTTTGATGCCGTGGCCAGCAATGCCGATATCATGCATTCCTACCGCGATCTGCTGTCCACCAGCAAGCGCGGCAAGGATTATTCGAAAAAGCTGGCGCGAAAAACCTACAGCCCCGGCCTGTTTGTGGTCCACTTCGGGCTGGAAGGAACATGGCCCGGCATCCCGCATCACATGATTCTGTTCGGCCCGCGATATCGGGGTCTGCTGGACGATATCTATGAAAAGGGTGTGCTGCCGCAGGATTTCAGCATCTATCTGCACCACCCCACCGTCACCGATCCCAGCATGGCACCCCCGGGCAAGAGCACATTCTATGCATTGGTGCCGGTGGCCCATATGGGCAAGCTGACCGTCGATTGGGACGAAATCGGCCCAATCCTGGAAAAGCGTATCCTGGATGAAGTGGGGCGGCGGCTGATCCCCGACATCCATGACCGGATCGTGACCAAATTCCATTACGCACCGAAGGATTTCAGCACCGATCTCAACGCCCATCTCGGCAGTGCCTTCAGCCTGGAACCAGTGCTGACGCAGAGTGCATGGTTCCGCGGGCACAACCGCGACGATGTGATCCCCAATTTTTACCTCACCGGCGCTGGCACTCACCCCGGCGCGGGCATACCGGGCGTCGTCGGTAGCGCGAAAGCGACTGCCGGTCTGATGATCGAGGATCTGGCAGAATAATGCATACCAGGAAACGACGGGCATGAAACGGTTGGCAATCTACTGCGGTTCTGCTTCCCCGGCAGACACGCGTTATATCGAACTGGCCCGCCATGTGGGCGAGGTGCTGGCGCAGCGCGGAATCGGCGTGGTCTATGGCGGCGGGCGACTGGGGCTGATGGGCGCGCTTGCGGCTGGCGCGCTCG
>JBGSJO010000055.1:0-5488 GCA_041741895.1 Pontixanthobacter sp. | reverse complement strand
GCCTGCGCATTGGCCTGCTGGTTCTGCACCGAACGATCGATTACCGCCAGCACCTGACCAGCGCTGACCCATTCGCCCGCCTCGACCGGAACCGAAACCACGCGACCGCCTTCGCCCACCACGCCCACGGGCATGGCGCGCCGCGCGGCCAGCGTACCGGTTGTGGCGATTTCGCCTTCGATCGTACCGCTGCCCGGGGAAACCACCGTGATCAGCGGGGCCTGGTCGGCATTATCTGCGCCATCTGCCCCAGCATCGCCGCCGCCCATCAGATAAAATGCCACGCCTGCCAAAAGTGCGATGGCAATCAGAATCGTCGAAATGACCAGGGCGCGCTTGCCTGGACGCGCAGAACCGCTCTCCGCCCCTGAAAGGTCGGAGATCGAATATTCTGGACCGTCCGCTGTTACGGTAGATTCGTAATTCATTGCGCGATTGCCTTAGTCATCAAACGGCCTGGCTTTGAGAGATTGCCCGGCAGGTGTGTTATAGACATATATCACCCAATGCAAGCAAGCGGTGATCTATGACGCCAACCATAGACTGCCTCGCCAAGCGGGGCAATAAAGCGCTCGACCGGCGACGTATCTGTTCGACCAGCGCTCCGGCGCCGCTAAGACATTCTTTCGGCCCGAAGATCCGGCAGGCCGCGCTCCAGACACAAAAAGCGGGATGGCCGTGGCCACCCCGCTTCCGTCAATCCATGTGGATTGGTGTTTCGTTCTAGCGAACGCGTATTGTTCTTTCGTTCTAGCGAACGCGGCCGCGCTGGACGAGGTTCACGATCCCGAGCAGTACCACGGCGCCAACGGTTGCTGTTACCAGATACATGATCCAGCCGCCGCCGGTGGGCAGAAGGCCGGTAGCACTGCCGATCCAGCTGCCGATGATCCCACCGATAATACCGATGACGATGTTCCATAGAATTCCCATGGAGGCATCACGATTCATCACCATGCTCGCAAGCCATCCAGCAATTCCGCCGACAATAATTGTAACAATCCACCCTTGTTCCATATTGCATCCTCCTGCTTTGTTTTCGATCTGATGTTACAGCAATAACGCTGGGCAATTCAAATCGGTTCCCGGTCATTAATCGCCGGGCAGATGGATATTAGGATAGTCGGGCGGAAAAGGCTAATTTCAATCAAACGGTTCGGGCATGGCCCGAAACACGCGGTAAATAGCGCCCGGGTTCAGTATTTCAGCTGGCGCTCGTACAGATCGCGATAATGCTGGATACGGGTAACCCGCAGACCCTGCATGCCCGAACGGTCGACCGCGCGCTGCCACGAAGCGAATTCTTCCAGCGTCAGATTATAGCGTTCCAGCACTTCATCGATCGTCAGCAGGCCGCCATTGACGGCAGCAACCACTTCGGCCTTGCGGCGCACAACCCATCGTTTGGTGCTCGGCGGCGGCAGATCCTTGATCGTCAGAGGTTCCCCAAGGGGGCCAATGACTTGCGCGGCGCGGATTTTCTGGTTTTCAATCATTTCAACTCTCGGTCACCGGGGGTCACGCAATTCGGTTCATGCGAACTTTTAGGCGCCGGGCCTTTTCGATCCGCTAAAGCTTTAGGGTTAATATTCAGCGCCCTCGCATTAACCTGTGGGCAGGGATGCTGCGGTTCCTCGCAAGGTTCGGCAAAATTCGTGAATGCGGAGGAGGAATGAGATCCTGCCGCCGCGAGCGACGAGAAATTAGCCCCGCCCGCCCGCGATGTTCCCGACAGGCTGCGGCGCAGATCACGCATCGCAGCCAGCCTGGCGGTCAGTTCCGACCACAGGACAGGGCGCAATGGCGATCCTTCCGCCGCCTCGCCCCAAGGCTCAATACGAGCCTCGCTGCGGGCGAATTCACTGATGAGCACTTCGTTCATGACAAGTCCCTTACCAGCGCTTTGGTCAAGATAGGGTAAAGCCCGGGTTTACCTCCGGTTAGGAAACTTGGGCGCCCGCCGTATCCGGCGCAGGCGACCGCGAGCCATATCCAGGCGCTGAATTTACGCCTCTGGCCCCGGCCCGCGCAGATGTGTAAGGGGCGTGGCCATGGATACCGCCGCCCTGTTTGATTCAGCACTGGACCCTGCGAGCCTGTTCGACCTGCCCCGCGCAGCGAGCGAGTGCCGGATTGTCGTCGCCATGTCGGGCGGGGTCGATTCGTCCGTGGTCGCCGCACTGGCCGCAGCCAGCGGCGCCGAAGTCATCGGGATTACCCTGCAGCTCTATGATTACGGTGCGGCGAGTGGGCGCAAGGGCGCGTGCTGTGCGGGGGACGATATCAGCGATGCCCGCGCCGTGGCGGACCGGCTGGGCATTGCCCATTACGTGTTCGACCATGAAAGCGCCTTTCGCGAAGAGGTGGTCGAAACTTTTGCCGATGATTATCTGCAGGGCCGCACACCGGTGCCCTGCATCCGCTGCAACATGGGGCCAAAATTTACCGACCTGCTGCGCATGGCACGCGAGTTGGGCGCCGATTGCCTGGCGACCGGTCATTATGTGCGCCGCGAAATGGGCCTGGCAGGGGCGCAGCTGCACCGTGCGCTCGATCCGGCGCGCGACCAGTCCTATTTCCTTTACGCCACCACCGAAGCGCAGCTGGATTTCCTGCGTTTCCCGCTCGGCGGATTGCCCAAGGCCCAGGTGCGCGAATTGGCCCAGCAGGCGGGCCTGCGCAATGCGGCCAAGCCCGACAGCCAGGATATCTGCTTTGTCCCCGATGGCGACTATGCGAAAATCGTCAAGGCATTGCGCCCACAAGGCGCAAGACCGGGCGCGATCGTGCATGCCGAAACCGGCGAGACATTGGGCGAGCACAAGGGCGTAATTCATTTCACCGTCGGCCAGCGGCGCGGGCTTGAAGTGGGCGGCCAGCCCGAGCCTCTTTACGTGATCGGCTTGAATGCCGGGACGGCAGAAGTACGCGTCGGTCCCAAGCGCCTGCTCGCAGTGGGCGCAGCCGCCGTGATCGAAACCAATCGGATCGGGCCGCTTCCCGAAATGCCACTAACCGCCAAAGTCCGCTCCTTGTCGAAGCCGGTGCCGGTGGTGCTGGAGGGTTCGCTGGGCGACGGCGAGACTGTCACCTTGCGGTTTGCCAATCCCGAATTTGGTGTCGCGCCGGGACAGGCCGCAGTGATTTATGCCGGGGAGCGGGTGGTCGGCGGCGGCTGGATCGATTCGACGGAAAGACTTGTGATGGCGTAGATTATTCAGAATTATAGCTTTCGTTTGTGAGCATTGAAATTGGCATTGAATTTACGGACGCCAAATTTGAGCCTTGGAGTAAGAAATTTTGTCGAGAAAAGTAGCCCTAGTAACGGGGATTACCGGTCAGGACGGTGCCTATCTGGCGCAATTGCTGCTGGAAAAGGGGTATGAAGTTCACGGTGTGAAGCGCCGTTCTTCTTCGTTCAACACCGGCCGGATCGAAGATATCTATCAAGATCCCCACGTCCAGAACCAGAATTTCGTGCTGCATTACGGTGACCTGACGGATTCCACCAACTTGATTCGGATTGTGCAGGAAGTGAAGCCGACCGAGATCTACAACCTCGCTGCGCAAAGCCATGTGGCGGTATCGTTCGAGACTCCGGAATATACCGCTAACGCCGATGCCATCGGCACGCTGCGACTGCTCGAGGCGATCCGTATCCTGGGCATGGAAAAGACTACCCGGTTCTATCAGGCGTCGACCAGCGAACTCTACGGGCTGGTCCAGGAAGTGCCGCAAAGCGAAACGACCCCGTTTTACCCCCGCTCTCCTTACGGCGTAGCCAAACTTTATTCCTACTGGATCACGGTCAATTACCGCGAAGCGTACGGCATGCATGCCTCCAATGGCATCCTGTTCAACCATGAAAGCCCGATGCGCGGCGAGACTTTCGTAACCCGCAAGATCACCCGCGCCGCCGCCGCAATTGCGCTTGGCCGACAGGACAAATTGTACCTCGGCAATCTCGATGCGAAGCGCGACTGGGGCCACGCCCGCGAATATGTGCGCGGCATGTGGATGATGATGCAGATGGACGAGGCCGACGATTATGTGCTGGCCACCGGCGTCACCACCGAAGTGCGCGATTTTGTCCGCTGGGCGTTCGAAGATGCCGGGGTACCCGTCGAATTTCGCGGAGAAGGCGTAGATGAAAAAGGCTATGCCAAGGATGACGACCGCCTGCTGATCGAAGTCGATCCGCGCTATTTTCGCCCGACCGAAGTGGAATTGCTGCTGGGCGATCCGACCAAGGCCAAGGAAAAGCTGGGCTGGGAACATGACACCAGCGTGCGCGAATTGGCGCGTGAAATGGTCGAGGCGGATCTGCTGCTGATGCGTGACGCGCCGATTTCGAAGGACGCCTGAATGGCCGATGCGGCGTTCCCGCTGACCGGAAAACGGGTTTACGTTGCGGGCCACAAGGGGATGGTTGGCGCGGCTCTGGTCCGGCGCCTCGAACAAGAAAATTGCACCGTCCTGACGTCCGATCGGTCGATCGATCTGCGCGAACAGGCGGCGGTGCGGGGCTGGATGGCGCAGTCCAGACCCGACGTGGTGATTGTCGCGGCCGCAAAAGTTGGCGGGATTCTGGCCAACGACAGTTTCCCTGCGGAATTTCTGTACGATAACCTAATGATCGAAGCCAATCTGATCGAGGCCGCTCGACAGGAGCAGGCAGAGAAGCTCCTGTTCCTCGGATCATCCTGCATCTATCCCAAACTGGCCGACCAGCCGATCAGGGAAGATGCGCTGCTTACCGGCCCGCTGGAACTGACCAACGAATGGTATGCCCTCGCCAAGATCGCCGGGATCAAATTGTGCCAGTCCTATCGCCGCCAATATGGCAGCGACTTCATCAGCGCAATGCCGACCAATCTGTACGGCCCCGGCGACAATTACGATCTTGCGGGCAGCCATGTCCTGCCCGCGCTGATCCGCAAGGCGCATGAAGCGAAAGAAGCCGGCGCCGCGTCGATCGAAATTTGGGGCACCGGATCACCGCGCCGCGAATTCCTGCATGTCGATGATCTGGCTGATGGCTGCATCTTCCTGCTCAAACATTATTCCGGCGAAGGCCATATTAACCTCGGGTTCGGCGCCGACATCACGATTGCCGAACTGACCGAGAAAGTTTGCGAAATAGTCGGCTTTACCGGCACCATCACCAAGGATACTAGCAAGCCCGACGGCACCCCGCGTAAGTTGATGAGCGGGGAAAAGATGGCAGCAATGGGCTGGGCGCCCAAAATCGATCTGAGCGAGGGCATAGCTCAAGCATATCAAAGCTACTTGTCATCGACGCAAGCGATATAGCCGCTTCGTTTCTTCTTCGCAGAATTCTTGACGGTCTAGAGCATCGTGCCGTTAATCTGACGCATAGCCTGCTGCTTTGAAGTAGTTCTGGCATTCGTCTGGATTGTAGAGGTTGCAGATGTCTCCGATGGCTTCGATGAGGTCGTCGAAGGTCCGGGCGGCAGCCTTGCGCAAG
>JBGSJO010000054.1:0-12777 GCA_041741895.1 Pontixanthobacter sp. | reverse complement strand
TCCCTCACCACTCTCTCAAGGCGGAGGCGGTCAGATGGCGAAACTTCAAATGTGATCCCGGTGCGCATGGCGTTGAATCGCACGTCGCCGCAGAGATGGGAATCCCAAAAAGGACTCTTATGTAAGGCGGTATCCACTAGGATATACCTTTACGCATTATGTTGCGCCTTGATGGATAACGCGCCCCTTAATCCTTTTTAAGTGCGGCCAAGGCGGCAAATGGTCCGCTGGGAGTGTCTTCATCGAGGATCCCGGCTTGCTGCCGCACGATACCTGCATTGGGTCCGCGAGCAAACGGGTCGATCGCCAGTCCCAAACCCTGCGCTACCGCTTCACCCAGATCGAAACTCTCGCCGCTGTAAAAGATTTCATCGCAGTCTTCCGCTTGCAGTTCGACATCTTCCTGCGTTGGCATGTTGGTTTCCGGCACGAAGCGGAATGCCAGCGTTTCGTCGATATGAACCGGGAATTCTTCGCCAGAAATAGCGCAATTCTGCAATACGTCCGCGAGCAGTCGGCCGTTTGCAGTCACCATCGTGCCATCGGCCACCAAGGTTACTTCCGCCTTCAACCGGTGCACCGCGCCCAGGCCGAATCGGACTGCAAGGGCGGCCATTTCCGCCTTCCTCGGTTCCAGTATCAATGGCCGGCCGGTAATCTGGTGCAATTTGACAATATGGCTGAATTCGCACTGATCGTCGCTCATCGGGGAATCTCTGCATTGAGTATTGCAGCCGGGTCAAGCGTATTGATCTGCGCGTGCAACTCCTCCAGCCGCAATGCCAAGGCAGCCGGGGCGATCCCTTGGTGCAAGGTGAGGTTGCGCGCAATTGCAGCCTCTACAGATGTCCGGTTGGCGGCAAAGGCTTCACGAAATGCGCCAAGCCGCCCGCCCATGGCCGACATCATCCTGCCCATATATTTGCCCAACGCGGGATCACCGATGCCCTGTTCACGCAATTGCCCGTCCATATCATCGACGAACAATTCGGTCAGATGCACCGATGGTGTCATCAGTTCGGGTGATTTTTCCATCCGGATCAAGACCACCGCCAGCACAGTGGTGATCATGTCATAGCGGCCATCGACTGTGTCGGGCACGCCGCAACCCCGGTACCATTCAGGTTCCCGCGCCAATTCCACGATGCGCTGCCACAGCGGGCGAAACGCTTCCTTGGGATCAGGCTCTGTGCCAAATAATCGGGACAAGAAGGACATTCATTTTTCCGTAATTGATGGATCGGACGGCGGTTTCGTTAATAGGCAATTCAACCCGGCATCTCCATGCCAATGTTACACGCCACCAGCCGGTTAGGGTAAGTTTTGCAGATTCGCCTAATGGCCACATTGCATGGCAGGCGACATGCCCTTATGGCTTCGCTTCGATATAGGGCCTATCAGCGCGTTTCAAAGCGGCGAGATATTTTTTGAGAAGGTTGTTTTTCGATGAAGGCAGGTAAAGCGATCGGGGCAGGTCTGGTATTGGCCATCGCGCTCACGGCAGGCGGTTGCACTTCAATCCGCGAAAACCGGGGATATATGGCAGACCAGAGCCTGACCAATGCGGTTCAGCCGGGAATTGACAACCAACGTTCGGTCGAAGGCACACTGGGCCGCCCGACCTTTACCAGCCAATATGGCAATTCTACGTGGTATTACGTTTCCAGCATTACCGGCCGCAAACCTTTCGCCCGTCCAAAAATCATCGAGCATTCGGTTTTGGCGATTCGGTTTGATCCGGCGGGTAATGTCATTTCGGCGGACCGGTCCGGTGTTGACCAGGTTGCGTATCTGTCGCCCGAAGGGGACTCAACGCCGACGCTCGGCCGCGAACGCGGGTTCTTCGAAGATCTGTTCGGCAATATCGGCCAGGTCGGGGCGGGCGGTGGCCCCGGCGGGGGACCTGGCGGCGGTCCGGGGGTATAAGGTCGGGCTTGTCGGCTTTATGGCCTGATGTTGCGGGCTGGTGCTTGATCAATATTCGCCAGGCACCATATCTGCGCCATGGACAATAGCAGAAACCCGCACGGGCTCGTGCAATGGCACGGAACAACCATCATCGGTGTGAAGAAGGGCGGCAAGACCGTGATCGCGGGGGACGGACAAGTCTCCATGGGCAACACGGTGATGAAGCCCAATGCGCGCAAAGTGCGCCGGATTGGCGAAGGCGGCCCGGAAAAGGGCAAAGTCATCGCCGGTTTTGCCGGGGCAACCGCAGACGCATTCACCCTGTTCGAACGACTTGAGAAAAAGCTGGAACAGCACCGCGGGCAATTGATGCGCGCCGCCGTAGAAATGGCGAAAGACTGGCGGACCGATAAATATCTCCGCAATCTGGAAGCGCTGATGATCGTGGCCGATGCGGAGGTCATGCTGGTGCTGACCGGCAATGGTGATGTGCTGGAACCCGAAGCCGGCGTTGCGGCCATTGGCTCGGGCGGAAATTATGCCCTGTCGGCCGCCCGCGCACTCGATCCATACGAAGATGATGCCGAAAAAATCGCCCGCGCCGCCATGGCTGTGGCTGCCGAAGTATGCGTCTTTACCAATGACCGCGTGACGCTGGAAGTAATCTGACCTTTCCCGTTTTCCGCGGGCGGACACCATGGAACCAAAATGACCGAAATGCTCACTCCCAAGGCGATTGTCGCCGCGCTAGACGAACATATCATCGGCCAGAAGGACGCCAAACGCGCTGTTGCAGTGGCCATGCGCAACCGCTGGCGCCGTCAGCGCCTAGGCGATGATCTGCGCGACGAGGTCACCCCCAAGAACATCCTGATGATCGGCCCCACCGGCTGCGGCAAGACCGAGATCAGCCGCCGTCTGGCGAAGCTGGCGGATGCGCCCTTCGTCAAGGTCGAGGCGACCAAGTTCACCGAAGTCGGCTATGTCGGCCGCGATGTCGACCAGATCGCCCGCGACCTGGTGGAGGACGCAATCCGGCTGGAGAAGGACAGCCGCCGCGAGGCCGTTCGCGAAGCTGCGTCCAAAGCGGCGATGGACCGGTTGCTGATAGCGCTAGTGGGCGAAAACGCCTCTGAAGCGACTCGTGAAAGTTTTCGCGAACGGATCGTCCAGAACGCGATGAACGATGTCGAGGTCGAGATCGAGGTTCAGGACAGCCCCTCGGCGCCGATGGAAATACCGGGCATGGGCGGCGGCATGGGGATGATCGACCTTTCCGACATGATGGGCAAGGCGTTCGGCAAGACCAACACCAAACGGCGCAAGCTGAAAGTTCCCGATGCGTGGGACAAGCTGGTCGACGAGGAGGCGGAAAAGCGCCTCGACCAGGACGATGTCGCGCGCGTGGCGTTGGCCAATGCGGAAACCAACGGGATCGTCTTCCTCGATGAAATCGACAAGATCGCAGTCAGCGATGTGCGCGGCGGATCGGTCAGCCGGGAAGGCGTCCAGCGTGATCTGCTGCCGCTGATCGAAGGCACGACGGTCTCGACCAAATATGGCCCGATGAAGACCGACCATGTGCTGTTTATTGCCAGCGGTGCGTTCCATGTCGCCAAACCGTCCGACATGTTGCCCGAATTGCAGGGCCGCCTGCCGATCCGGGTGGAGCTGCGCGCGCTGACGGAGGAGGATTTCGTCCGCATCCTGTCCGAAACCCGGGCCAATCTGGTCACGCAGTACAAGGCGCTGATCGGCACCGAAGATGTCACGCTGGAAATTACCGAGGACGCCATCGCCGAAGTCGCCAAGATCGCGGCGCAGGTGAACGAAAGCGTCGAGAACATCGGTGCGCGCCGCTTGCAGACGGTGATGGAAAAGCTGATCGAGGATGTCAGCTTCGAAGCCGAAGACCTGAAGGGCCAGACCATCACCATCGACGCTGCTTATGTGCGCGAACGGCTGACCGAACTGGCGCAGGACGCCGATTTGTCGAAATACATTCTCTGACCGGATTTCGTGCTAGAATGGCGTTCCTGTTCAGAGGAGAATCGCCATGCCTACGGGACGCTGCCACTGCGGCGCGATCGTTTACAGTTTCCGCGGCGGAGTACGGCACAGTTCCGTATGCCACTGCACCGATTGCCGCCGCTGCGCCGGGGCTACCGGTGTGGCGTGGATCGCCGTTGCGGCTGATGATTTCGCGGTCGAACAGGGAAAACCGGTGCAATATGATTCCTCCGCCGATGCGCAGCGCTTCTTCTGCGGAACCTGCGGCACCGGCCTGTGGTACATCAACGAAAACGCACTGCCCGGCCTAGTCGATATCCAGACCGCGACTCTCGACGCGCCGGAAGATTATCTCCCGCAGGCCCATGTCCAAATGGCGGATGCTCTTGGCTGGGAGGCATCGCTAAATGACCTTCCGCGGTTCGAGCGCTTTCCCGCGGCGGAATAGCCAGAAGCAGGTTCTGCGTTTCGCATATATCGGTCAAGCCGTTGGTCGACAGCGGTTGGTCGATGCCGGTCCGCTTTTTATCCGAAATCGGGCCCTGGCGGTTGCCAGCGAAGTGATTGATCGGTTTAGTGCCCCTCTGGTTTAATCCGAAAAGGGGCTGCTTGATGTTTCGTAGTTTTCTCTCCGCAGGATGCGGTATGCTTGCACTGGCGGTGTCGGCGCCGCTGGCCGCGCAGGCACCTGCTGGTTCAGCCGATACGCTCTCGGCCCCCCAAATCGAATTCCAGGAATGGACGCTGGATAACGGCCTGCGGGTCATTGCCCTGCCGGACGCCAGCACCGGCACGGTCACCACGTCGATCTGGTACGATGTCGGATCCAAGCATGATCCGGAGGGGCGTTCCGGCTTTGCCCATCTGTTCGAACATATCCTCAGCCGCAAGACCGAGAATATGCCGTACAACATGATCAACAAGCTGACCGAGGATGTCGGCGGGCAGCGCAACGCCTCGACCGGCGATGACCGGACCAATTATTACGAGACGGTCCCAGCGGAATATCTCGAAACCATGCTGTGGACCCATGCCGAACGCATGGCGCGCCCGGTGGTCGATGCCGAAGTGTTCGAGAAGGAACGCTCGATCGTGAAGGAGGAACTGCGCCAGCGCATCCTGGCGCCGCCTTATGGAAGGCTGCGGCTGGTGTTTGCCGAAAACGGCTATGACATCCTGCCTCACCGGCGGCCCGGGATCGGCAATATCGAGGAACTGGACGCGACCACGCTGGACGATGCGCGGGCATTCCACCAGGCCTATTACGGGCCGGATACGGCCACGGTGATCGTGGCCGGCAATTTCGAGACCGCCAATCTGCGCGCCCTGATGGACAAATATTTCGCCGCGATCCCGCGCCGCAGCAACCCGATCCCGCTCGATATAACTGCGCGCGAGGAACGCCGCACGCAGCCGCGTTCGCTGGTAGCGACCGCGCCCAATGTGCCGCTGCCGGTGGTGGGTTATTTGTGGCAATTGCCGCCCCAGACACACCCCGACGTTGCCGCAGTCAATGTGCTCGACGCAATCATGTCGAGCGGTCAGAACAGCCGCCTTTACAACGCTCTCGTCCGCACGGGTAAGGCGGTGCAGGCGCAGGAATTTGCCAATACGTCCGAAGAAGGCGGCTATTTCGCCAGCTTCGCGACCCTCAGCCCCATTGCTGACCAAGACGAAGTTTCCGCACTGCTGGCCGCCGAATTCGAGAAACTGCGGACGCAGCCCGTCAGCGAAGCAGAACTGCGCGAAGCCAAGAACGAATGGGTGTCGGGCACACTCAGCCGCCGCGAAACCGCGCGCGGGCGGGCGTTCGAACTGGGCGAAGCGCTGGTTTCAACCGGTGATCCGCGCTGGGCCGACCAGTTCCTGGCACACATCGCCAAGGTCACCGCCGCCGATGTGATGCGCGTGGCACAGACGTGGCTGACCCCGGAATCGGTCGTCGCGATGCGCTATGTCGCTGGGGAGGCAGACCCGTCGACCTATGCCAACCCGGTGCTGATGCCGACCTTCCTCAGCGTGCCTGACGCGGTGGGCGAACCGGCATTGCTGAATGACGAAGCGACGCGGGAGGCACCGCCCGCACCCGGTCCGGTCCCCTCTGTCGAACGCGCACCGCTGATCCAGACCACCCTCGATAACGGGATCAAGCTGGTTTCCACCCAGACCGGCGATGTTCCGCTGGCGACGATAACGGTCGTCCTGCCCGGCGGCACCAGCGCCGATCCGGCGGGCAAATCCGGCCTGGCCGAAATGACCGCCGGGCTAGCGGACAAGGGCACCGCCACGCGCAGCGCGGAACAGATTGCCCAGACGCTCGAAAGCCTCGGCGCGTCAATGTCGGCCAGCGCGGGGGCGGACGGAACCTTCGTCAGCCTGACCGCGCCGTTGGGCAATATCATGGCGGCCGGTGAGGTGATGTCGGACGTGATCCGCAACGCCTCCTTCCCGCAGGCCGAACTGGATCGGGAACGCAAACGTGCGGTGGACGGATTGCAGGTCGCGATGAAGGATCCGGGCAGTCTGGCGGGGCTCATTGCATCGCCGGTGATGTACGGCAATGCCGCCTATGGCGGGGTAACCACCGCGGAAAGTCTTACCCGATTGACGCGGGACTCTCTCGCCAGCTTCCGGTCGACGTGGTGGCATCCTGCGGCTGCGCAGATCGTTGTCAGCGGCGGTGTTGCTCCCGACCGTGCGAAAGAAATTGCGGGCGCGCTGTTCGGCGACTGGGAGAGCAACCAGCCTGCGCCTGCCCCAATCGCCGATCCCTCCGGCCCCGCGCCGACCCCGCGCACATTGGTGATCGACATGCCTGAAGCCGGGCAGGCCGCCGTAATTGCCGGGGTTCGCGCGATTTCCCGCAGCGATGCCGATTATTACCCGCTGATGCTGGCTAACACCGTGCTCGGATCGGGGTCGAACGGCCGGTTGTTCGAAGAAGTGCGCACCAAGCGTGCGCTCAGTTATGGGTCCTACAGTTCGTTTGGCGCGCGGGCCGGTGAGGCGGTGCTTACCGCCAGTGCCCAGACCAAGAACGAAACCGCCGATGAAGTGGCGGAAGTGATCCTTGAGCAATTCGAACTGCTCGGAACCGCGCCGCTGGAGGAGGAAGCGCTGCAGAAGCGGCGCCTGTTCCTGGGCGGCAGCTATGCGAGGGCACTGGAAACCAGCAGTGGGTTCAACGGGATCGTAGCCGGATTGCTGCAGCAGGGTATCGCTCCCGAAGAAGCGGCGATGCTGGCCGCGCGGCTGCAGGCGGTTTCGCCCGAAGCCGCGCTCGCAGTGTCGCGGCGGATTGTCCGTCCGGAAAATGCCTCGCTGATCATCGTCGGCAAAGCGGCGGAGTTTATCGACGAGCTGCGCCGGGACTATCCAAACGTAGAGGTCATTCCGGTAAGCGAGCTCGACCTCAACAGTCCGACACTGCGCAAGCCCTCAGAATAGCGGCAATTGGAGCGGACGCGTGACTTCGGCCGGACTATTCGGCGATTTCGGCTTCCGCTCCGCTTTCGTTCTGCTGGCGGCTCCACATGTCGGCATACAACCCGCTGCGTTCCAGCAGCGCCGCGTGGCTGCCCTTTTCCGCCATTCGCCCTTCGTTGAGCACCAGGATTTCGTCCGCATCGGCGATGGTTGACAGGCGGTGAGCAATCGACAGGCTGGTGCGGTTTTCCGACACCTGGTGAAGTGTGTCGAGAATATCCTGCTCGGTGCGGCTGTCGAGCGCGCTGGTGGCTTCGTCCAGGACCAAGATCGGCGGGTTCTTGACCAGCGTGCGGGCGATCGCCACGCGCTGCTTCTCGCCGCCCGACAGCTTCAGCCCGCGTTCGCCCACTTCGGTATCGAAGCCCTTGGGCAGTTTTTCGATGAAGGGCAGGATCGCTGCGCCCTGCGCCGCCGCGAGCACATCTTCGTCCGTTGCGCCCGCCCGGCCATAGGCGATGTTGTAGCCAACGGTGTCGTTGAATAACACGCTGTCCTGCGGAACGATCCCGATGGCGGCGCGGACGCTGGCCTGGGTGACTTCCGAAATGTCCTGCCCGTCGATCAGGATCCGGCCCGACCAAGGATCGTAAAACCGGAACAATAGCCGCGCGATGGTGCTTTTGCCCGCACCCGACGGCCCGACAATGGCGATATGCCTGCCCGCCGGGACGTGGAATGACAGTCCGTGCAGGATGGTGCGGTCAGGGTCATAACCGAATACCACATTGTCGAACGTAACGGTGGGCCGGGTGATCGCCAATGCGGTGGCGCCGGGGCGGTCCTGCACTTCAACCGCAGTGTCCATCAACTGGAACATCGCCGCCATGTCGATCAACCCCTGGCGCACCGTGCGATAGACAAAGCCAAGCATGTCCAGGGGCCGGAAAAGCTGGGTCAGATAGGTGTTCACAAACACCAAGTCGCCGACAGTAAGCTGCCCTTTGCTCCAGCCCCACACGGTGTAGGCCATTGCGCCTGCCATCAGCAGATTGGTAATCAGCGCCTGCCCAATGTTCAGCAGACCGAGGGAGTTTTCTGATTTGATCGCGGCTTCGGCGTAGGCGCGGGTGGATGCGGCGTAGCGCCGTTCCTCGCGGCTTTCCGCCCCGAAATATTTGACCGTTTCGTAATTCAGCAGCGAATCGACTGCTCGCGAATGGGCGCGGCCATCGAGATCGTTCATTTCTGCGCGCAGCTTTGTGCGCCATTCGGTGATCCACCGGGTGACTGAAATATATGTCACCACAGTCAGCGCTGTAGCCAGGACCAGCCCATACCCAAAATTGATGTAGAAAATCACCGCCACGGCGGCCAGTTCGATGATCGTTGGCGCAATGTTGAACAGCAGGAAGTAGAGCATCGTATCGATGCTTTTGGTGCCGCGCTCGATCGTCTTGGTAACTTCACCCGTCCGGCGCGCCAGATGAAAGCGCAGGCTGAGCCGGTGTAGGCGTCGGAACACATCCTCCGCCAGTTGACGGGTGGCATCCTGTCCGACCCGTTCGAAAGTAATGTTACGCAAATTGTCGAACACCACGCTGGTGAACCGGCCAAGCGCATAGGCAAGGACCAGCGCCGCCGCGACCATCATCGCCTCGTTGCTCGCCGTGGTCATGGTATCGACCGCGTTCTTGTATGCAAACGGCAGCAGCAGGGTGGTCGCCTTGCCTGCAAGCACCAGCAGGACGGCAATCACGATCCGGCGCTTCAGGACGGAATTATCACTCGGCCACAGGTAAGGCAGGAAGCGCTTCAGCGTTTTCCAGCTATCGTGATTGGCAGGAGCAGGGGTGGGAAAATCAGGTGGCATCGTCGCTGCATTTGGTGCCCCATGCGCAATTGCGCAATGGCGGTATTACCCGGTATTTTGCGCCAGTGCGCCAAAGCACCACGCCAGTTATAGCCGAGTGGCTGATCTCGACCGTATGGGGAGGCCGCCTGACAGGGACTCGGAAGGCACGTCGAACAGAACTTGCCGCGATTCGAAATCGATGGCGACCCTGTCGAATAGGCGCAAATTGCGCATCCCCAGGATCAGGGCAGGGCGATCACCCAGACCAAGAGCGTCAAACGCTGGACTGTCCGAGAAAATTATCGCGGTATTCTTCAGTTGCATGCTCTTGATCTTTAATGACTTCGCTACTGCTACCGTGCCAACTACCGTGCCGCCGTTGACGTCCGTTGCGGTGGACGCTCCTTCGTCGCGGCCGCGCAATTTGCGCTTCAGTGCCAGGTTGCCGATGCTTGATTGCGCGCCGGTATCTATGATGACCGAGGTCCTGACCCCGTCAATCACCGCGTCGGTTATGATCAGGCGCCCCAGTTTGCGGCGGGCGCGCACGACGATTTCAAAGCCACTGTTGCCGCCCAATTGTTTGGCCGTATCAACCGCGATCGTTTCGGCGCGGAAGTCGATCATCACCCGCATGTCTTGCAAACTGTCCAGCCCGAGGATGCCGTCCGCACCGACATTGCGCGCTTCCAGCAGCGGGGCGGCGACATTGTCGAACACCCGGGCCGCGAATTCCAGGCCGTTCAGTTCGACCAATTGCACCGGCACGCGGCTCGCCATCCCGACGACAACAGCGTTCCCAACGATTTCCAATTGGAGCCTGTCACTCAAGCCCCGCGTGACGACAGTTGCCTGCGATCCGGTGTCGATCAGGAAGCGGAAAGGTCCCTGCCCTTCCACCGTGACCGGCACGGTCATCCGATCATATCTGTCTGCCGTGCTGATCACGATTTCTGCATCAGTCGCAATGTCGACATTCGGCAGCTCGGCGATCGCTTCGTGAACGTCCGGCATCGGAGGTAGGATGGCTGGCTGCGACGCGGCGACGCCGGTAGCCAGAACAGCAGCAAACAACGGGGCTGAAATCACGCGTCCTCTCCAACGGCCGCATCTTCACCTTGCGGCGCTGAAGCCACCTTACCACGGTGGCGCCTTGCCACCAAATCCGTACCGATATCTCAGGCAGGGATCGGCGCATCTTTGCCTTTGCGCAGCATAGCCCATGTTTCCCGCAGCAGTGGGGGCCAGCCGAACCAGATCGTCGCGCCGTAGGCAAAGGCTCCGAAAGGTATCACCAGCAGCAATTGCATCGGCGGCGCGGCAGAGCCGATACCGGCTTTCAATACAGTGACAGCAATCGCCATCACTGCGCATGCCAATCCCACAGGCAGCAATTCCAGAAACAGCTTGCGGAAGGTCAGCCCGACAGCGGGCAGGGTCAGCACCAAGGTCGCCAGTAATAATGTCGGGGCCGCAACCCACCATGCGTAAACCAGCCCCATCGGGCCGTAAGCAATGCCGATCAGGAATACAGCCGGATAGATCACGGCACCGATTGCGCTGGTGGTGACATAGATACGCGGTGATCCCATTGCATTGGTCGCAGGGGAGCAGACGATCTGCAGCGCCATCGCCGGCATTGCGATGGCCAGGCCCGCAGCGATCGGCGCCATCTCCGACCATTTTGGGCCGAACAGCGTCAGCACCGCCACATCCGCCGTCAGTGCCAGGCCGACATAGATCGGGGCGGTTACCAGCAGCACGGTGCGCATGGTGCGCAGGAAGAAAGGTGCCACCGGCCTGCCCAGCTTGTGCAGCTCTGCATAGGCGGGAAAGGCCACTTCATTGATCGGCGGCAGGAACCTGCCGGTTACGATCAGGGTCAGGAACAGCGCTTCTGAATAGAGACCGAGATCATGCGTATCGAAGGCACGCCCGGCAATGAAGATATCGCTCTGGCTCTGGATGATCCAGAACAGCTGGCACAGCGTCAGTGCGCCGCCGAAGGACAATATATCCCGTGCACCGCGAAAGTTAAAACTGGGCCAGACCAGCAGCCGGGCGGCAATTGTCAGACCCAGCGCGCGGGTAACGGCCATCGCGATGGGCGCATAGACCAGCGCCCAGACGCCGTAGCCCCGCCAGGCAAGGTACAGCGCGACACTGGCGCCCACCGCCGCGCAGATCAGATTGACTACGCCCTGATTGCGAAATTCGATCTTCCGCGCAAGCAATGCGGAGGGAAGGGCGACAAACGGTACGGTAAGGAATAATGCCGCCTGCACCTGCAACATATCGGCGACTATCGGCTGGCCGTAATAGGCTGCCATATAGGGGGCGAGCAGGAACTGGGCCGATGCGATCAGGCCATTGGCCAGAATCAACATTCCGAAAACTTGCGATATCTTGCGATTGTCGACACTGGGCGTCTGGATAAGGGAAGTGGCGAAACTGTAGCCATTCAGGAACGCCAAAGCAGCAAGAACCACCTGCGTCATCGCGAACAGGCCGTAGTCGCTGGGATCGAGCAGCCGCACGACCGCAAGGGTGGATCCCCAGGTGATGATTTGCGCCAGGACCTGTGTGCCCCACCGCCAGGCCATTGCGCTGCGCACACGAGCGCCGAAACCAGCATCGCTGGCAGCCGAACCGCCAATCGCGGCAGTCTCGCGGTATGATCCAGGGGCCTGTTGCATCGCGAGTGGGGTGATATCCGGGAATCATGAATAAATCGCACCAGGCAGACTCGAGAGTCAGGGGCGATTCACCGGATTCCCATGTGATTCTAGCCAGCCAGCCAGCCTAATCACCCCGATTGCCCGCATGGAAAAGCGGGATGGTGACCATATCAAGAAGCCAAAATCCGCAGATTTCCGAGCTTCTTGATGGTCTTTGAAATAAAATTGCAAAAACTCGTTGACCCAATCGGAGGTCGCCAGTAGAAGCCATCTCACCGGAGCGGAACAGACGGTTTCAACCGCCTCAAACGCCTCGGTCGCCAGTATAAACGGACAACCAGTCCCCCGGTTTCAAAATCGGGGAACCCTAGTTGTCCGCTTCTTATGTTGGACGGCTCTTTGACATTGTTAGTTATAGATGAAGGGACATGTGGGCGACGGCGCCCGGTCCGGGGGCTTTTAGGCTCCGGATACCGGTTAATCAAGTCGATGCCTTAACATTCCATCCTGGCTCACGCCTTGGTGGTTTGGACATGTCCTATGTATCCATATACGTTTGACAAGTGCAGGTATCGGCTCCTAAAATTCGGGCTTTTCAGTTAGCGATCTTCGGATCGTGCTGGATTGTTCGTGACACAAACTTGAGAGTTTGATCCTGGCTCAGAACGAACGCTGGCGGCATGCCTAACACATGCAAGTCGAACGAACCCTTCGGGGTTAGTGGCGCACGGGTGCGTAACGCGTGGGAACCTACCATCAGGTTCGGAATAACAGTTAGAAATGACTGCTAATACCGGATAATGACGTAAGTCCAAAGATTTATCGCCCAAGGAGGAGCCCGCGTAGGATTAGCTAGTTGGTGGGGTAAAGGCCTACCAAGGCTACGATCCTTAGCTGGTC
>JBGSJO010000053.1:0-11430 GCA_041741895.1 Pontixanthobacter sp. | reverse complement strand
ACCGCACGCCATAGATAATGACGCTCGCCGTTGATCTTCACGAAGACCTCATCGACGTGCCAGCGCCAATGGCGGTAGCCACTGAACTGGTTCACTCGGCGGCGGCGAATTTGGCTCGCAAACAGCGGTCCAAACCGGTTCCACCAGAACCTCACCGTTTCGTGGCAGATGTCGATCCCGCGTTCAAAAAGAAGATCCTCGACGTTCCGCAAACTATGCGGATATCGAATGTACATCATCACAACCAGGCGGATCATCTCGGGCGAAGAATTGAAATAGCGGAAAGGGCTGGCTGGTTTTCGAGGTCTGGGCATGACCATCGCCCTACCCCTATCACGTCACTTTTCAATCAGGTGCATTTGGTCTGACAGTGCCTATCAGCGCTCCCACAATCCAAAAAATTCTCATTGTGATATGCGTTTAATCGTATAATCACATTTTATTCGGTTTATCGTATATAACCGGTATATACGGAATTTCGTATATTGACAGCATATACGATTAAGCGTATATCAATGCATGAAAGGTCAGATTCATGCATCAGGTTCTCAGAACATCAAAAATATTCGGAGCAGCAATTGCAAGGCGGCGCAAAACTGCGGGGCTAACGCAGTCCGATCTGGCGGGGAGGGTCAATACACGCCAAGCGACAATTTCCGATCTCGAAAATGGCAAGGGCGGAACACGCATTGATATTGTGTTCGCCATAATGGCGGTGCTCAATCTCGAAATCATTTTGCAAGACCGTGATACCAAGCAAAAACTGATTGCGGACATTTTCTGATATGGCCCGCACATCGACCCATCCGCCGCTCAATGTCTTTTTGAACAACCGCCTTGTCGGGCAATTGCGACGAGAGAAATCGGGCGCAATAGACTTTCAATATGACGAAAGCTGGCTTGCATGGGAACATGCCATGCCCGTCTCGCTCTCGCTGCCATTGCGCGAAGATCGCTACATCGGTGCGCCTGTCATTGCGGTGTTCGACAATCTGCTTCCCGACAATATCGAAATCAGAAAACGTGTGTCTGCAAAAATGCAGGCAGGCGGCACCGATGCCTACAGCTTGCTCACTGCTGTCGGGCGCGATTGTGTAGGTGCGTTGCAATTCCTGCCAATTGATACAGAGCCTAATGCCTTGGACGATATTGACGGCGAGGAGCTGAATGACGAGCAGATAGAGGCTATCCTGTCCGATTTGAAAGCTGCGCCGCTGGGTTTGGGGCGGGATCAGGAATTTCGGATTTCCATTGCAGGAGCGCAGGAAAAAACCGCGCTCACTCGGTGGAATGATAAATGGATATTGCCGCACGGCACGACGCCGACAACGCATATATTCAAACCACAAATCGGTGAGTTGCCAAACGGCATTGATCTGAAACACAGTGTGGAAAATGAATATTTCTGCCTCAAGCTGTGTAAGAATATCGGCTTACCCTCTGCTGAGGTCGAGATAGCAAAATTTGGAGACAAGTCTGTTCTCATCGTTAAACGTTTCGACCGCCAGATTGATGGCAAGCGCATGTTACGATTGCCGCAGGAAGATATGTGTCAGGCTTTAGGTATTCCGCCCGATGCAAAATATCAAAGCGATGGCGGACCCAAGATGGAAGATATTCTAATCTTCTTGCGTGGGAGCAACACGCCTAAAATCGATCAGGCAAATTTCATCAAAAGCAATATCGTCTTCTGGCTCCTTGGCGCGACAGACGGCCACGCCAAGAATTTCAGTATCGCGCTTGAACCCGGCGGGCGTTTTGCAATGACACCGCTCTATGACGTGTTAACCGCAGAGCCAAGTTTTGCGAGCGGGGATATTCCGCGCAACAAATATCGCCTCGCCATGTCGGTCGGCAAAAATCGCCATTATCAGATGATCGAAATCATGCCGCGCCATTTCGTGCAAACAGCAAAGCGGGCAGGTATAGGGCAGGGTGATGTTGAGGCAATTTTTGCAGACGTTCGCAACAACGCTGAAAAGGCTCTTGAAAAGACAATCGCTGATTTACCCTCCGGCTTTCCAAGCGAACTTGCCGAGCCAGTGGCTGAGGCGTTTCGGAAACGGCTCGCGTTGACCGATAATCTCGATTGATAGCGATAATCGCTACCCCCGAAATTGAGTCACATAAATGCCCCAAATCGACGTCTGATGAGCAGATTTGGCGTTAAACCGTGCTTTTAGATTAGCACAGTGATTAGCACACCAACACATTTACAATCTACAAAATATATATAATACAATTTGTTATGATAGATAACGGAACACTGAAAAGGGATTCAAAAGCCCCCGCATCTGATTGGCCATGGCATTGCGCGCGGTGATCAACTGTGCCCGTATCCGCAACGCCGCTCGATCAATATGTGTGGCAGACGCCTTCATGTGCACGCGCTTGAACCAGCCCGTGCGCGCAAGCTGGGCAAGACCCTCAGCATCGTGAACGTCGCTCTTGTTGACGCGAGTTGCGAGCACACCCTTGGCATGGCGAGCGCAGATGCACTCCACCGGCACATCGCGTTCCTTCAGACCATGATAGAGGTAAGGTAGATAGTGGGTGCTGTCAGTCTAACCGCAACTCGTCTCCGCTTGACGCAAGGATAGCAAAGATAAGTCGGCTCTCAAGCAGCAAGATTTTGCCACTCGGCCAAGGCAGCCGAGCGACGAGATTTATAAGTTTGACGATCTACGAGGTGGCGTTCGGAGTTGAAGTGGTTGTGCACTGAGACGTGGACGGAGACGAACTTCTGCAGCGTTTTCGTCTGTCGGAACCGCAGCATCGCGTACTCTCGTCGTCGGAACGGTAAGTGACTATTTTCCGCTCGATTATTGAGCCACTGGCCCATTATTCTGCGGTCGTCATTCCCCAAATCGCGCATTGCTGCTGGATATGATTTCAACCCATCGGTGACGATATTTTCTGCTTTCCCGTGACGTTTCAACGCCTTCTTCAGGAAGCGCAAAGCCGCGCGCTTGTCACGTTTCTTCGTGACATAACACTCTAAAACTTCGCCTTCGTGATCTACCGCACGCCACAAGTAATGACGCTCGCCGTTGATCTTCACGAAGACCTCATCGACGTGCCCGCGCCAATGGCGGTAGCCACTGAACTGGTTCACTCGGCGGCGGCGAATTTGGCTCGCAAACAGCGGTCCAAACCGGTTCCACCAGAACCTCAACGTTTCGTGGCAGATGTCGATCCCGCGTTCGAAAAGAAGATCCTCGACGTTCCGCAAACTAAGCGGATATCGAATGTACATCATCACAACCAGGCGGATCATCTCGGGCGATTAGTTGAAGTATCGAAACGGACTGGCGGGTTTTTGAGGTCTAGGCATGACCATCGCCCTACTCAATCCGCCTCACTTTTCAATCAGGAGCATTTGCTCTGACAGTGCCCGCCGGAAATAGAGTGCTCCATTGCGCGAATACAGATAATCCGCCTCTCGAACCTTTTTCATTGAGCCACCCCAAGCGATGCGTTTGTAGCACCATTTGTAGCAAACCTGCCGGAACTAGCTTTGCAAATCAAGGAGTTTAGGGTTTCTGCGCAGGGCAATCGGGTGAACGAGGTTCCTGATTCTTTTTCACCGTTCGGAAGGGCGCTGAGATTCGAAAACGTCCCAGTAGGGCGCGGCGGGATTCAGATCTTGCCGACTTCCTACCGAAAATAGCGTTCACCCGATTGCCCTGGGTTTCTGCGGGCTTGAATGCGCGCTGGCGGAGAGACAGGGATTCGAACCCTGGGTACGGTTACCCGCACAGTAGTTTTCGAGACTACCCCGTTCGACCACTCCGGCATCTCTCCGCGGCGCGATTGTTTGCGGGTTGGCCCGCTCCCAGGTCGATTTGGGAGCGCGCCGGTTAGCCGAAGGGCGGCGGCTTGCCAAGCCCTTACCTCCAGCCTTTCCGGACTTGCACGTGCCGTCTATGTGGATCACTGCGGCAATCCGCTTGTTTCGGACCTTCGGAAGCCTATATTCGTGGGCAATGGACCGTACCCAGTTCTTTTCTGCCGCAGCCGGACGCACAATTGATGTACCCCAGCGCGCCAATGCCCGTTTCGGGATCGGTGATGTGGTGCGCCACCGGTTGTTCGATTTCCGCGGGGTGATTTTCGATATCGATCCGGTTTTCGCCAATAGCGAAGAATGGTACGAATCCATCCCGGAACAAATTCGCCCCAAGCGCGAACAGCCCTATTATCACCTTCTGGCGGAAAACGAGGAATCGTCTTACGTTGCCTATGTCAGCCAGCAGAATCTGCTTGCCGATGCTGAGGGCGGACCGATTGATCATCCCAATGTTTCGGAATTGTTCGGCGAATTCGAAAACGGGCGCTATCGGATGCGCCGTTCCCTGACGCATTGACTCCTGGCCGGAACGGGATGCGTCAATCCTTCAGCTTCCAGCCGGAACGCAGCACTTTGTAGCAGATAATGGCCAGCGCGATGTTGAGGATACCCAGCCCGCCCGCTGCACCGAGCACTGCGGCATTGGTATCGCCTATATCGCTTTGCCCCAGGAATCCGAAACGGAAGCCCGAAATCACATAGAAGAAAGGGTTGAACCGGCTGATCGTCTGAAACAGCGGTGCCAGATTGTCGATCACGTAAAATGTGCCGGACAAGAGCGACAGCGGCGCAACGACAAAATTGGTCACGGCAGCGTTATGGTCGAATTTCTCTGCCCAGATCGACGCCAGCAGCCCGACCAAGGCCAGCATCACCGCACCCATCAGGCCGAACCAGACGATTGCCCAGGGATGGGCCATCGCCAGCGAAATGCCCGGCCACAGCGCCATGGCCAAACCTACCGCAAGACCCACCAGAATCGCCCGGGTAACTGCGGCCAGAACGATCCCCGCCATCAATTCCCCTTCGGACAGGGGCGGCATCAGAAGGTCGATAATCGTGCCCTGGATCTTGCCGGCGAGCAGGGAAAAACTGGAATTGGCGAAGGCATTCTGCATCATGCCCATCACAATCAGGCCGGGCGCCACGAAGGTAGCGAAGGGAACACCCAGCACTTCACGCCCCGATCTGCCACCTGCGCCGTCCCCTGCACCACCAAGCGCGACCGTGAAAATCACCAGAAACAGCAGGGTTGTGACCGCCGGGGCCCAAATCGTCTGCGTCTGCACCTTGAGAAATCGCCGAACCTCCTTAATATAGAGACTCCAGAGCCCGATGCGATTAATGCCGTGGATGATCGGCACGCCGCGCGGGTTGAACCGGCTTCCTCCGTCGGTGAAGCTTCCGGTGCCGTTTATCGCGGTGCCAGGCTTTTCAGAGTTTTGTTGGGTGCGGGCTTGATCGGCCATGAGGGCGCGCCTAGTGCCAACAGCTTCCGCTGGCAAGTCCGGCTGAACCTGTTTTATTATTGGATTGCTGTGAATGAGCTGGACTGACGAACGCATCGGTACCCTGAAGAAGTTGTGGGAAGGCGGATCGACCGCCAGCCAGATTGCCGAGGAATTGGGCGGCGTGAGCCGCAATGCCGTGATTGGCAAGGCGCATCGCCTTGGCCTCAAATCACGCCCATCGCCGGTGAAGGCGAACGATAAGAAGGCTGATCCGAAGAAGCCGGAGGCGAAACCGGTGGCCAGGAAGGTTGCGCCCAAACCGGCCGCGCGGCCCGCGCCCAGAACCCAGGCGGCCAAGCATCCACCACGCCCCGTTCCGCCCGTGGCATCCCATGCCACACCGGAAGGCAAGGATATTCCTTCGCAGCCAATGCCGAATGCGTCCACCAACCTGCCCAAGATCGTTTCGGTTGGTCCAGGCGGTTTCCTGAGGCAGGGCCCCGGTGATCAACAGCCGCCAATCCCGCCTGCGCCGCCGCGCCGCCTGGTCCCGGCCAAGCCGAGCCCGGCAATTGCGGGCAAGACCAGCCTGCTGGATCTGAACGACAAGGTATGCCGCTGGCCGATGGGTCACCCTGGCGAACCAGATTTCCATTTCTGCGGCGTGGATGTGAACCCCGGCTTCCCATATTGTGTGGAACATTGCGGCCGGGCATTCCAGGCACAGCTGCCCCGCGGTTCGCGCCGTCCGCCCCCGCCCCTGCCATTCGGCGGCCCTCGGGTCCGTTAAGGCATACGCCGGATTTCCGATTGACGACCCGCCCGCAACGGCGGGTCGTTTCGATTTCAGCTGCACCGGGCATGGACATGCCAACGCGCCCCTTGCCTCGGCTGCCGTTCTACCGCATCGAACCTGTATGAAATTGGCGTCCTGGCTCTTTCTGATTCTGACTTTGGCCCTGTCGGCGTGCGGCGACAGATCCACTGCGCCAGATGGTCCGATAGTGCTGTCAGCGTCCAGCGTGCAGGAGGCCTTGGAGGAAGTCGCCGACGCATGGGCGGCGAAAGGGCATGACCGGCCTGTCCTGTCTTTTGCCGGATCGCCCACGATTGCCCGGCAGATAGAAAGCGGCGCGCCAGCCGACATTGCCTTGCTGGCAGACGAGCAATGGATGGATGAACTGGAAACCAAGAATTTTCTGGCGGCGGGCACACGGCGAACCCTGCTTGGCGGCAGGTTGGTTTTGATCGCTCCGCTGGAATCGAAAAATGCGCCGGTTACCGAAAATCTCGATAATCTACCGGCCCTGTTGGGACGCAGCCGTTTGGCAATGGCAGATCCAGACAGTGTTCCGGCAGGGCGATATGGCAAGATGGCCCTGCAGTCGCTTGGGTTATGGGACGATCTTTCCAGCCAGATTGCACCGACCGAAAATGTGCGAACTGCACTGGCGCTGGTTGAACGCGGTGAAGCTCCTTTCGGCCTGGTCTATGCCAGTGATCTGGTAGCTTCCGACCTGGTGCAAATGGCCGCTGAAATTCCCGGCGCGGCTCAACCGCCAATCCGCTATCCGGCTGCGCTGCTGGCAAGTTCAACTGCCCCCGATGCGCAGGACTTCCTCCTGTTTCTGGCCTCACCGGAAGCCCAGGCCATTTTCGCGCGCTATCAGTTTATCGCCTTGGCCGAACGATGATCAGCGCGCTCGAATGGTCGATCATTCTGCTGTCGCTAAAGGTCAGTCTGGTGGCGGTCACGGTCACGATGCCTGCCGCCTATGCGCTTGCATGGCTGCTTGCACGCCGTCGGTTCCCCGGACGCAGCCTGCTCGACGCGTTGGTGCATCTGCCACTGGTCGTGCCGCCGGTAGTGACGGGCTGGCTCCTGCTGATCCTGCTGGGCCGCACGGGGCCACTTGGCGCGCTGCTGGACCGGTGGTTCGGCATTACGCTGGTATTTCACTGGACCGGTGCAGCACTGGCTGCAGCGGTCATGGCCCTGCCCCTGATGGTGCGCGCCATGCGTCTATCCATCGACGCGGTTGACCGCCGCCTGGTAGCGGCAGGGCGGACGCTCGGGGCGACCCGTTGGCAGGCATTCCGGACCATAAGCCTGCCGCTCACCTTGCCGGGCGTTCTGGCCGGCGCAGTGCTGGGCTTCACCCGCTCCCTGGGGGAATTCGGCGCTACGATCACCTTTGCCGCCAATATACCCGGCCAGACCCGCACCCTGCCGCTGGCGATCTATACCGGCCTGCAAGTCCCGGGCGGGGAAGCAGCGGTCACGCGGCTGGCGATCATCTCCATCCTGCTGTCCCTGGGCGCGCTGATGGTCAGCGAATGGCTGATCCGCCGCAATACGGACGGGCGCGCGCATGTCGTTTGAAATCGGATTGAGCCATCAGCTTGGCGACTGTGCATTGTCGGTAGATTTTGTCAGCGACGCTGCCTGTATCGCCATCACAGGGCCATCGGGCGCTGGCAAGACGACCCTTCTGAATTGTATCGCGGGGCTGATCACGCCTGATCACGGACGAATCGTGATTGGAGGCAGAGTTCTGCATGACAGCGCGCGGCAAATCTCCGTTCCCGTCGAACGGCGCGGTGCGGGATATGTGTTTCAGGACGCGCGGCTGTTCCCCCATCTCAAGGTCGCGGCCAATCTGGCCTATGGAGATCGGCGGCGCGGCCAGCAGCAGGGCACGATTGACCGGGACGGGGTTATCGAAACCCTCGGCATTTCCGGAATAATGGACCGCTGGCCCGCGAATTTGTCCGGCGGGGAGATTCGCCGCGTTGCTATCGCCCGCGCGCTGCTGGCACATCCGCAATTCCTGCTGCTGGACGAACCGATTGCATCGCTCGACCCTGCCCGCAGCGAAGAAATCCTGGCCATGATCGAACAGCTTGGCCGCACGCTTGCCATTCCGATGATCTACGTCAGCCATCAACCGCAGGAAACCGCCCGGCTGACCGACACAGTGATCACGCTGGCAACCCCCTTGCCGCAAAGCACATCGCCCCGCTAGAGAATGCCCAAACAACTCCAATCGAGGATATTGCCATGGCGCTTTCACTTCATACCGCTCTGATTCCCAGCATGATGCAGGTTGTGGGATCGGTTCAGAAGATGGTCGACAAGGCAGAGGCATATTGTGACGAGACCTCCATCCCGCACGGCGAGATCATCGGTGCGAAGCTGGCAGATGACATGTTGCCCTTCGCCTATCAGGTCAAATGCTGCTGGTCCCATTCCGCGCTTGCAATCGCCGGCGTCCGGGACGGCGCATTCATGCCTGACATGAGCCCCTTTCCTGACAGTTTCGAAGGATTGCGTGATGTGTTGGCGAAAACACTAAGCGAGTTGGAGGCCATTTCCGAAACAGAGCTGGAAGAATTGGCAAGCAATGCCATGCGGTTTGAAATACCGGGTAAATTCCGGCTCGACTTCACCGGCCAGGATTTTCTGCTGAGCTTCAGCCAGCCCAATTTCTATTTCCATGCGGCCACCGCATACGACATCTTGCGGATGAAGGGTGTTTTGCTGGGCAAGGGCGATTTTCTCGGCAGAATGCGGACCTCGCCCCCTAGCGAGGGGTAGCAAACCAGATCGTGTGGCGCGGCCCCTTGTTGCCTGGCCGGGCACGCACTTCACGCACTTCGACATTGAAGCCGCAGGATTCCAGTTTCTGGGTGAATTTGTGGTCGGGTGCGGCCGACCAGATCGACAGCACGCCGCGCCTGGTCAGGGCGGCACGGGCAAAACGCAGCCCTTCGCGCGAATACAGCCGGTTATTCGCCTCTCGCACCAATCCATCGGGTCCATTGTCGACATCCAGCAGGATGGCATCCACCGGCTCGCCGCCATCGGCAATCTGCTCGATCGCATCGCCGACATCGGCCATGCGCAGGGTGACGCGTGGATCGGACAGGCAATCGCCGGTCAGTTCCGCCATCGGACCATGCGCCCATTCAATGATTTCCGGCACCAGTTCAACCACAGTCGCATGGCCCTTCACACCGATCCGCGTGAGCGCGGCGCGCAGGGTAAAGCCCATCCCGTAACCGCCGATCAGGATGTGCGGCGCGGAATTATCCAGCCGGTCGATGGTCAGGTCGGCCAGTTGTTCCTCGGAAAACTGCATCCGGGTGCTCATTAACTCGTTACGGTCCAGCACGATGATGAAATCGCGGCCATGTCTGTAAAGGCTGAGCTGCTCCCCACCGGGAACCTGCGCCGTACCTAGTAATTCGCGTGCAATCATTTGACTTTTGTCTTCACGCCCGCCGCCGCGATACCCGCTTCGGCACAATCGACATCTTCATCAGTTTCCGCACCCGACGCGCCCACCCCGCCCAACGCCGAGCCAGTGTCTGCGAAAAATGGAATGCCGCCAGCAAAGGTAGCAATGCCTGGAGCGGGACCGCCCCAAGTGGCGGTTTCTGCGGTGGATTCCTGAGAGGTTGCTGCGGATTTTCCTTTCCACTGCGCAATTGTCACAATGCCGGCAGGAACGCCGTCCATTTGCGCAAATGTCACCATCGTTCCGTCTGGATTAAAAACCGCGACAGCGATCTTGTGTCCGTGGGCGGTGGCCCAGGCAATACAACCGTCACGAATTTTGGCCGCAGTGCCATAATCGAGCGTCTGCTTCAGCGTCTGCGCCTGGGCGGGGAATATACATAGCAATGCTGACGCAGCGATTGCAGAAACAATTTTCATCATGCCACCTCCCTTGATAAATATTTTAGTCCAGTTCCACGTCCAACCAAAAATGGAAAGAGGGAAGCGAGCCGATCTGCAATCTGACACCTCAGACAATCTCGTCTTCGTCAAACAGGCCGTCGGCAAAGGCGGCCTCTTCGATATCGTTCAAACGGTCTGTTGCAGTGCCGGGCACCTCGACTTCGGCGACATGCACCAGGGCATCCCCCTGGTTGACCACGGGCAAATTGCTGCGGCCAATAATCACGCCCGCAATTGGGGAAAGGACCGGCAAATCCATGTCGCCGAACGGATCGGCCAGATAGCCAACGGGTTCATCCTTGTCGACAAATGCCCCGCTGGCCTTGGTCGCGCGAAAAATCCCGCCTTCCGGCGCCCGCAGCCACATTGTCCGGCGGCTCTGGATCGATCTTGCCCCCGGCTTGCGCGGCTGCTTCACACCCATACCCAGATGGGCCATCACGCGGAGGATGCCCTGGACCCCGATACGGATGCCAAGCTCGTCAAACCGAAGGGCCTCACCAGCTTCCAGCAACAACACGTCGCAATTATGGTCGGCCGCTGTCTGGCGCAAGGACTTCTCGCGCAATTTCGAGACAATGACTGCAGGCGCGCCGAAAATCTGTGCCAATTCTGCCGCCACCGGACGGCTATCGCTGATCCTGACCTGAGGCAGGTTTTCGCGGTGCAATCCGGCCGAATGGATATCGATGCCGATACTGCAGCGGGCAATGATCTCTCTCGTAAACCGGTTGGCCAGTTGCGCCGCCAGCGAACCATTGACCGATCCGGGAAAACACCGGTTCAGGTCGCGCCGGTCAGGCAGGTAGCGTTGATGTGCAACAAAGCCATAAGCATTGACGATCGGGATCACCAGCAATGTGCCCGCCAGCCGCTTGGGCGAAACTTCCTTGAGTAATCGGCGCGAAATCTCCACGCCCATGATCTCGTCACCATGCACACTGCCACTGACGAACATGACCGGCCCGGGGCGCCTTCCGTGGATGACCCTTACGCGCATCGAGATTTCGGTGTGGGTAGATAGCCGGCTGACTGGAATATCTATCGTTTCGCTGGTTCCCGGCGCAACATGATGACCGGCGAGTTCGAAATGCGGAGCTGGAATGGCTTTGGCCAAAGATTTTCACCTCATGAATGTAAACCCGAAGCGGCGCTATGTTCTGGGTGCCAACATCTGCACTGCGACAGCGCAAATGAAAAGGGCCGCGATTGCGCGCGGCCCTTTCCAGTCAGACTATGGGGACGATTAGTCGTCCTTGAGGAAGTCCGGCATGTGGTTGGGGCTGCCGCCTTCGCTCGAAGGAGCCCGCTCACCGTCCGAGCGGCTCCCGCCGCCACGCGGACCGCGGTCACGGCCCCCATCACGTCCACCGCCGCCGCCGCCG
>JBGSJO010000052.1:0-16898 GCA_041741895.1 Pontixanthobacter sp. | reverse complement strand
AGGCCCCGCGGGTGATGAACCTGCCCGGCGTGGAGGGGGTCATCGGCGCGAATGTCGCCGATCTGCAGCGCCTGTTCGGGACCGCCCGGCTCGATATATTCGAAGGCGATGCCCGCAAACTGCAATTTGCCGGCGAACCCTGCGTGCTGGACGTCTATCTCTATCCCATGCGCGAAGGCGGCGAACCTGCGGCAACCTATGTTGACGCGCGCCGCGCCAGCGACGGCCTGGACGTGGACCGGGCCAGCTGCGTGGCAGCGCTGCGGCGGCGCTAACCCGAATTTAAGCATCCACCGCTAGACAGGGCTCCGAATATTCAAGGGGCCCAGGATTATGAGCGTACATTTTGGCAATCTTACCGCGAAAGCCAGTGCCGATGGCGCAATCGACGCGGCCGAACTCGCCGCGCTGCGCAAGGCCGGGTGGAACGATGGCACGCTAAGCCAGTACGAGGCCGAAACTCTTTTCACCATCAATGACGCCCTGAGCGCGCATGATGACAATTGGTGCGATTTCTTCACCGAGAGCATCGGTGAATATATGATCAACGGCACCCAGCCTATGGGTTATGTGTCGCAGGAAGAAGCCAATTGGTTGGTGCAGCAGATCAGGAAAGACGATCGGCTGTGTTCGAAGACCGAGCTGGAATTGCTCGTCAGGATTTACGAACGAGCGCGCAATGTGCCCGATTCGCTGAAAGCCTTCGTGCTCACGCAAATCGAACAGGCGGTGCTGACCGGCAACGGGCCAACCCGCTGCGGCGGCGAATTGTCAGATACACATGTCAGCAGCCCCGAGGTGGATATCCTGCGCCGGATCCTGTTTGCCCCCGCCAGCGACCGTCCCGCTGCGGTCAGCCGGCGCGAGGCAGAGATGCTGTTTCGCCTGAAAGATGCCGCAATCGGTGCAGCCAATGTGCCCGAATGGAAGGTCCTGTTCGCGCAGGGTGTGGGCAATTATCTGATGGGCTATTCCGCCGAATACGCTCAGCTCAGCCGCGTGCGCGCGATGGAGCTGGAAGCATTCGTTGCCGAAAACCGCACCAGCATCGGCGGTTTCATGGGCCGGATGGCCAAAACCGCGCCGAGTGCTTTCGCCAAGGTTTTCGGCAAGAATTCCCCCGCTGCCAGCACGGCCGATCTGGTCGCAGAGGCGCAGGAAGTGACGGGCGATGAACGCATGTGGCTGGAAGGGCAGATTGCCCGCAACGGCCAGATCGATGTTTACGATCAGGCGCTGCTCGACTTCATCGAGGAAGTCATTGCCGAAGGCTGACTGCGGGCCGAAGCCCAATCAGACCATGAAGCTTTCACCGCAACCACACGCGCCCTTGGCGTTGGGGTTTGCGAAGGTGAAGCCGGCGGTGAAATCGTCCTCTACCCAGTCCATCACCGATCCGACCAGATACAACACGCTGGCCCCGTCGATATACAGAACGCCGCCAGGGGTAATGATCTTCTCGTCGAATTTTACTTCCTCGGCCACGTAATCGACTGAATAGGCGAGGCCCGAACAGCCGCGGCGCGGGGTGGAAAGCTTCACCCCGATTGCGCCCTCCGGTGCCTTCGCCATCAGATCGGTGATCCGCTGCTGCGCCCCCGGTGTCAGCGTGACGGCAGCGGGCAATTGGCGGGTCTTGGTGGTCGTTTGATTATCAGGCATCACAGCATCCCCAGTTCAAGGCGTGCTTCGTCGCTCATCTTCTGCGGATCCCACGGCGGATCCCAGACCAGCACTACTTCCGCATCGCGCACGCCGGGAACCGCGCCCGCGCGTAATTCCACTTCTGCGGGCATGCTTTCGGCCACCGGGCAATTCGGCGTGGTCAGCGTCATGCTGATGGTGACATCGGCATCGGGCGACACATCCACCCCGTAAATGAGGCCGAGATCGTAGATATTCACTGGGATTTCGGGATCGAAGATTTCCTTCAGTGCGTCCACAACGGCATCGTACAGGTCGCCGCCCGGTTCACCTGGGGAAGCAACGTCCGGCTTCTTGTTCAGGAAGCCTTCCAGATAGTCGCGCTTGCGCTCCATCTTTTCACCCATGCTTTCTTGTGGCTCAAGGTCTTCGACGCGTGCGCGCCTTGGCGCTTCCACAGCGTCCACTTCCTCGACCGCGATCTTGCCCGGTTGGTTCATCAGCCAAAAATCCTTGTTGTGCGTTCAATTCCGCGCAGCAGCGCGGCAATGTCGTCCTCGTCGCTATACAGTCCGAAACTGGCGCGGGCGGTTGCCGGCACGCCCAGATGGGCCATCAGCGGCTGGGCGCAGTGGTGGCCGGCCCGGATCGCGACATTCTCTTCATCCAATATGGTGCCCAAATCGTGCGGGTGAACCCCCTCCATCGCGAAGGACACGATACCCGCAGATTTTTCCGGTCCGAACAGACGGATCGAATTGATTCCGCGCAATGCCTCGCGCAGTTTCCCGGCCAGCGCGCTTTCATGGGCGAAGTGGCTTTCCATGCCGCCGGTCCCGCCCACGCTTTCGGCATAATCCACCGCAGCATGCAGCGCGATCACTTCGGTGATCATCGGCGTGCCTGCTTCGAACCGCTGCGGCGCGGGGGCGTAGGTGGTTTCTTCGAATGTGACCTTGTCGATCATCGCGCCGCCGCCCTGCCACGGGGGCATGGCGTTCAGAATCTCCTCGCGCGCCCACAGCACGCCCACACCGGTGGGGCCGTATAATTTGTGGCCCGACCAGACGTAGAAATCGCAGTCCAGTTCCGCCATGTCGAGCCGCATACGGGGGGCCGCCTGGCAGCCGTCGAGCAGGAATTTCGCGCCGACCGCATGCGCCAGCTTCGCCGCGCGTTTCGCGCCCAAGATCGATCCCAGCACGTTGGAAACATGCGCCAGCGCGACGATCCTGTGCGCGGGGGTGAGAATTTTTTCCATCGCGTCCAGATCGATCCGGTGATCTTCCGTTAGCGGGCAGACATCGATTTCGGCGCCGGTTTTCTGCGCGACCATCTGCCACGGCACGATGTTGGAATGGTGTTCCAGCTGGCTGAGCATGATCCGGTCGCCCGGCCTCAGATTGGCCATGCCCCAGCTATGCGCGACAAGATTGATCCCCTCGGTCGCGCCGCGCAGGAACACCACTTCATTCGGACTGCGCGCGCCCATGAAGGCGGCGACCCGTTCGCGCGCTGCCTCGTAGCCTCGGGTCATGTCGGCAGAGCGGGCGTAGACGCCGCGGTGCACGGTCGCGTAATCGCGGCCCAGGGCGCGGCTCATCGCATCGATCACTTGCCTAGGCTTCTGCGCAGTCGCGGCAGTGTCGAGGTAATGCCACGGCTTCCCCTCACCCGTGACGAGGCCGGGAAAATCAGCTTTTCGGCTTAAGACCGCAACGTTGCTCATACCGCATCGCCCAGTTTTTCGAGCACGTGCCCAAGCATCGTTTCGCGCGCCTTGTCATCCGCCATCGCGGCGAAGGCATCGCCGATGAAGGCCTGTACCAGCAGACGCCGGGCCACTTCTGGCGGCAATCCGCGCGCGGCCATGTAGAAGGCGGCGCTATCGTCCAGCGCGCCGATCGCGGCGCCGTGTGCGCATTTCACATCATCGGCAAAGATTTCGAGTTCGGGCTTGGTGTTGGCCGTTGCACCCTTTTCCAGCAGCAGCGCACGGAAATTCTGCGCCGCGTCGGTTTTCTGCGCATCGCGAACCACTTCGATCCGGCCAAGGAAATTGCCGGTCGATTTGCCCCATTGCACAGCGCGTACGACCTGGTTGGAGGTGCCGTTCGGTTCCGCATGGATCACCCGGGTGACGAATTCCTGGACCATCTCTCCGCCGCCGACGGTGACCCCGCCAAATTCGAAATGCGCGCCCTGCGCCAGTGTCACTTCCAGTTCCAGCCGGCGGTATCTGCCGCCCGCGATGGCCGCAAAGCAGGTGAAATTGCCGCCCGCACCGACGTTGACCCGCAGCCGTTCGGTCCCGCTGGTATCGTCCAGGTAGGTGAGTATCTCGCCAAGTGTTTCGCCCGCTGCAACCTCCAGCGTGCGCCAGTGATGGATCGCCTCAAGGTCCGCGGCCGCGAGGTAGGCGCTATCGGAATAGCGCCAATCCTCGTCCCTGTTGCTCGGGCGCGCGGTGGGAAGGGTGGCAAGATCGGCCATTACGCAGGCTCTTCCTGTACGACCGCTTCATAGCCTTCGCTTTCCAGCTGGTGCGCAAGATTGGCGCCGCCGGTTTTCACGATCCGGCCATTCGCCAGCACATGGACATAGTCCGGCTTCACGTATTCGAGCAGCCGCTGGTAATGGGTGATCAGCAGAACCGCCTTGTCGGGCTTGCGCATGATCGAATTGATCCCGTCACCGACAATCCGCAGCGCATCGATATCCAGCCCGCTGTCGGTTTCGTCGAGCACCGCGAATTTCGGATCGAGAATGCCCATCTGGACCATCTCGGCGCGCTTTTTCTCGCCGCCGGAAAAACCGACATTGACCTGCCGCTTGAGCATTTCCATGTCCATTTTCAGCAGCGCGGCCCTCTCCTTTGCCAGCTTGAGAAAATCACCGCCCGACAGCGGATCTTGCCCGCGCGCCTTGCGCTGCGAATTCAGCGATTCGCGCAGGAACTGGACGTTGGACACGCCAGGAATTTCGACCGGATATTGAAAGCCGAGGAACAGGCCGAGCGCGGCGCGTTCATGCGGTTCGAGATCGAGCAAATCCTTGCCCATAAAAGTCACCGATCCGCCGGTCACTTCGTAACCGGGCCGCCCGCCAAGCACATAGGCGAGCGTCGACTTGCCCGCGCCATTGGGGCCCATGATCGCGTGGATTTCGCCCGCATTGATGCTCAGCGAAAGGCCGTTCAGGATGGTCGTGCCGCCCACTTCGGCGGTAAGCTTGTCAATTTTCAGCATTTTGTATCTCAATAATCCGCGTTGTATGCGACAGCGTCCGACGTCTTATGGCGCCTGGGCTTTTCGAATTTGGTCTTCAGCATTTTGAGGATTTGCGCGCAGACCGAGTCAACATCCTCCAGCACCTGCTCATTGGTAAAGCGCAGCACGCGCACGCCAACTTCGGCCAGCTTGCGGTCGCTCATCGCCTGCAGCTCTGCGTCCAAATCCACATCGTCGATCTCGACCACCAGCCACACCGTGGGACAGGCGAAATCGACGATCGAGGTGCCGACAATGAACTGCCGCTTGAACTTGAACCCGCCCAGCTTCTCGTTGGCGAGCTGTTTCCACAGCAGCTTTTCAGCATCACTTGGATTGCGCCGCCGGTCACGCGCCATGTCATGCAGCCGGTCGAGCCGCTTGCCCTTCACGCCCCAATTGTCACGCGGATCGGAAGCCTCGGATTTCGGACCGGTGCTGATTGAAAGTGTTTTCTTTGTCATCCAACCGATCCCTCGAGCGAAATTGCCAGCAATTTCTGAGCTTCCACCGCAAATTCCATCGGCAATTGCTTCATCACTTCTTTCGCAAAACCGTTGACGATCAGTGCCACCGCCTCTTCGGCGTCCAGCCCGCGCTGCATGGCGTAGAACAGCTGGTCGTCAGAAATCTTGCTGGTGGTCGCCTCGTGCTCGATCTGGGCGCTGGGGTTCTTCACCTCGATATAGGGCACGGTATGCGCGCCGCTGAGGCTGCCTAGCAGCAGGCTGTCGCACTGGGTGAAATTGCGCACATTGTCGGCATTGGCCGCCACGCGGACGAGGCCGCGATAGGTGTTGTTCGAATGGCCCGCGCTGATCCCCTTGGAGATGATCGTGCTGCGGGTCCCCTTGCCGTTGTGGATCATCTTGGTGCCGGTGTCGGCCTGCTGGTAATTGTTGGTCACCGCGACCGAGTAGAACTCGCCCACGCTGTCTTCGCCGTTGAGGACGCAGGACGGGTATTTCCATGTTACCGCGCTGCCGGTTTCGACCTGGGTCCAGCTGATTTTCGAGCGCGCGCCCTGGCACAGCCCGCGCTTGGTCACGAAATTGTAAATCCCGCCCTTGCCGTTCTCGTCCCCCGGATACCAGTTCTGGACGGTCGAGTATTTGATCTCCGCATCGTCCATCGCGACCAGTTCCACCACTGCAGCGTGGAGCTGGTTTTCATCGCGCATCGGGGCGGTGCAGCCTTCGAGATAGGACACATAGCTGCCCTTCTCCGCAATGATCAGCGTGCGTTCGAACTGGCCGGTGTTTTCGGCGTTGATGCGGAAATAGGTGGACAGCTCCATCGGGCAGCGCACGCCCTCAGGGATGTAGACGAAGGTTCCATCCGAAAAGACCGCGCAATTGAGCGTGGCGAAGTAATTGTCGCGCATTGGCACGACCTTGCCCAGCCACGCCTTCACTAGGTCCGGATATTCGCGGATCGCTTCGCTAATGGAGCGGAAAATGACGCCGGCGCGCTCCAGTTCGGCGCGGAATGTGGTTGCCACGCTGACGCTGTCGAACACCGCATCGACCGCAATTTTTGCTCTTTCGGGCGCAGCGCCTTCCACTCCGGCGAGCACTTCCTGCTCCGCAATCGGGATGCCGAGTTTTTCATACACCCGGAGGATTTCGGGATCGACTTCGTCCAGGCTACCAAGCTTGGGCTTCTTGGTTGGTTCGGCGTAATAATACGCGTCCTGATAATCGATCGGGGGAATGTTCAGCTTGGCCCAGTCGGGCGTTTCCATCGTCTGCCACAGTCGGAACGCTTTCAGCCGCCAGTCGAGCATCCATTCCGGTTCATTCTTCTTAGCCGAAATAAACCGGACAGTATCTTCAGTCAGCCCCTTGGGCGCGAAATCCTGCTCGATGTCGGACGACCAGCCGAATTCATAGGTTTCGAGTTTCTTGGCCGCATCGCGGGCGGCCCGGTCCTGAATGTCAGCGCCCTGAATCTCGGCTTCGGGAAGGGTGGTCTGTTCGTTCATGCTGTTTCTCGTTTGCCCGTTGCGGGGGTGGTGCTTGCCAGCTGGGTCAGCGGAATATTGGCCAGCGCTCCGCGCATGGCATCGTTTACCAGGTCCCAATGCGGCCGAACGGTGCAGCTGCCCTCCAGCGCGCAATCATGTTTGCCGTGTTCGACACAGGCCGTAAGTGCGATCGGCCCTTCAACCGCCTCGACAATATCGGCCAGGGTGATCGCCGCCGCCGGGCGCGCCAATTGCAGGCCGCCGCCGACACCGCGCACCGAACGAAGCAAGCCCGCAGCGGTCAGTTTACTGACCAGTTTCTGCACTGTCGGCGCGGGCAGGCCGGTTTCTGCCGCCAGTTCCGCCGCTGATACCCGCATGCCGGAAACGCTCATGGCACCGCAATGGCGCGAAGCGGCGCTCATCGTGACGACGGCATAATCGGCCATGCTGGACAGGCGCATTGCGGGCTTCCCGGTTCATCCGCCTGCTAAATCAGACGAATTCGTTCTGATTTCATCTAGTGACGCATTTGCGCGGTTTCAACGCAAAATCCCTTGTTGCGAGTCGTTAGCAACCACGGGCCTGGAGCAACGAGGCCAAGGCTTTCGGCCTAGGTCAGATCCTGCGCCCCCGAATCGATTTCCCTGAAATTTCTGGGGTCGAGCATTTCGTTCAGGAACGCGCTGTCTTCAGCGCCCAGCCTTGCTGGCGTGCGCCCGGCAAACAGGCGTATTTCGCGGATCATATGCGATTGGTCGTAAAACGCATCATACACCTTCGCTTCGAATTCCGGGGTCAGGCCGGGCAGGGACAGCAGGGCCGCTGCGCGCAATCCGCGGTATTTCCGCTTCAGCGCCACTGGCGGCATCCCGAAATAGCGTTCGACAAGGCGCTGGACCTGGCGTTTCGAGTAGGAAGACCGTTCGAACAGGCTTTCTAGCGGCGGATCGAGCGATTCGCTGAGCCACCGTGTCGTTTGCTGGATCAATTCGGCATGGCGGCGGTTCACCGGGCGCAGGTGGCTTTCGATGTAATTGGCCAGTGCCATCGCGCAGGCTGCGCCGTCCATCGTGCCATCGCGGTAGGCATTGCACAGTTCTTCGCCCAGCACGGCGGCATCCCGGCCCAGCCATTCGCCGGCTTCCAGCAGCCGGTTGCCATGTTCGCAGGCATCCATCCCGGTCAACGCCGCCCAACCCAGCGGAGACAAGGCCGCACCGATCGCATGGAACGGGCCGTCCACTTCGAACGGACACGCGGCGACGCTGGGGGTCAGCAAATTGATTTGATGCGAAATGTCCTGCACCCCGCTCTGAAACCGCATAACCCCCTTCCCATGTGGGAATATCGCCAGATGGCCGATCCCGGCGGGCTGGATTTCCTTTATCTCCCGCTCGTCACACCGGAAATGATAAAAAGTTGTGACGTAAGCCGTCAGCGATGCGGGCACCGCGATATATTCGATCTGGAGCAGCGAAGCACTGGTGAGCGTTTTGACTTCGCCATTCGCAGAATTCACAAGTCTACCTTCGCGAAACAAAAAAAGGGGCGGCTCCTAGTTAAAGGAACCGCCCCTAAAGTCGAGGAACTCTTTGCATTACTGCCAGAGCCCTTCGGGTCGCGAGAACGCTATACGCAGAATTACGATGATTCTGATTGTATGTAAGCGACAAGAATCGTGAAATTTCGGGCTAATTATGACAATTATGTTGCAATTTCTGCATAATACGTCTCCCGGCACCATCATCGCAGGGGGCCGCAAGCGCCATTGCCGCAATAGGCAGGGCCGGATAGAGGCAGTGCGATGATCTTCGAAATTCTGCGCCCGGCATTGTTCACGCTCGACCCCGAGACTGCTCACGGCCTAACGCTGGCAGCGTTGAAACGCAGCCCGCGACGGACACCGCCTGCCGCTGGGCCACTTGCCGTGGAAGTGGCCGGCCTCCTGTTCCCCAACCCGCTCGGCATGGCCGCAGGGTTCGACAAGGACGCCGAAGTCCCCGATGCCTTGCTGGGGCTTGGTTTCGGATTTGCCGAAGTCGGGTCGATCACCCCGCTGCCGCAGGCAGGCAATCCCAAGCCTCGCCTGTTCCGCCTGGTGGAAGACCGCGCGGTGATCAACCGGATGGGATTCAACAATAGCGGGGCCGAGGTCGCCCGGGCGCGATTGGCCAAGCGGCTGGGCAGGAATTCCGGCATTGTCGGCATCAATATCGGCGCCAACAAGGATTCCGCTGACCGGATCGCCGATTATGCCGCGATGACGCGGATCATGGCACCGCTCGCCAACTATCTGGCAGTCAATATCTCCAGCCCCAACACACCGGGCCTGCGCGCCTTGCAGGATGAAGGGGCGCTGGCGGAATTGCTTGATGGAGTCATCGATGCGCGGGGCGAGAACGCGGCGCCGATCTTCCTGAAAGTCGCGCCCGATCTGGAAGCTGCGGATGTGGATGCGATTGCCCGGATCGCGATGGACAAGAAACTTGGCGCGCTGATCATCTCCAACACCACCATATCGCGCCCCGCGCTGAAATCGCGCCATGCGGGCGAGATGGGCGGATTGTCGGGCGCACCCTTGCGCGATCTGGCACAGCAGCGGATTCGCGATTTCCGCAGCGCCACTGGCGGCGCGATTGCATTGGTCGGCGTGGGCGGAATCGCTACGCCAGAAGATGCCTGGGCGCGAATCAGAGCCGGGGCCAGCCTGGTCCAGCTATACAGCGCAATGGTCTATGCCGGGCCCGGCCTGCCGCGCCAGATTACCCACGGCCTGGAGATCCTGATGCGACGCGACGGATTTTCCAGCATTGCCGAAGCTGTCGGGACCGAATAGCGATAGGCGCATGATCTTCCGTTATCTAACACTTTTCGCTGCCAGCATAGTTCTGGCTGCCTGCCAACCCACCACCGCGCAGCGCCTGACATCCAATCCGCCTCCGCCTGCAGCAGAACGCGGACTGGTCAGCGCCGCCGATCCGCGCGCCGCAGAGGCCGGGGCGAGAATGCTGCGGATGGGCGGCAGTGCAACCGATGCAGCAATTGCCACCATGCTGGCGCTGACCGTGGTCGAACCGCAAAGTTCGGGCATCGGCGGCGGAGGCTTCTTTGTACACGCCGCGCCCGATGGCACCGTCACCACGATCGATGGCCGGGAAACCGCGCCAGCGGCGGCGGGGCCGGACTGGTTCCTGGGCAAAGACGGCAATCCGCAGCCCTACCGCGACGTGGTGCTGACCGGATTAAGCGCCGGAGTGCCGGGCAATCTGCGGCTGGCAGAAATGGCGCATCGGAAATACGGCAAATTGCCCTGGAATGCGCTGGTGGCACCGGCATACGAACTGGCGCGGGACGGTTTCGAGATCACCCCGCGGTTCCATGAATTCCTGGTCCGCTCGCCAGATCGCGCTGGCGCCAGCGCCGCAGGCAAGGCGCTGTTTTACGATGAAGCGGGCGCGCCCAAGCCGGTCGGCACGCGCATCCGCAATCCAGCACTGGCCGCAACGCTGCTGAAACTGTCGGCGGAAGGGCCGGACAGTTTCTACCAGGGATCCTTTGCCAGCAATCTGGCCGCACATATTCGCGGAGCGACCCCGCGTGACGCGGGCATGAGTGCAGAGGATGTCACCAGCTACGCAGCCAAGCCGCGCGATCCGGTATGCGGGACCTACCGTGTATACCGGATTTGCGGAATGGGGCCGCCATCGTCGGGTGCAACCACCGTGATCGCGATCCTGAAACAGCTGGAGCCATTCGATCTGGCGGCCATGGGGCCTGGATCGCCGACCAGCTGGCACCTGTTCGCCGAATCGCAGCGGCTCGCCTATGCCGACCGGGAGCGGTATCTGGCCGATGCCGATTATGTGCCTGTGCCGGTCGATTGGCTGCTGCAGGCAGACTATCTGGCGGCCCGCGCCGCATTGATTTCCGCAGGCTCGACGATGACCAGCGCAGAGCCCGGCGTCGCGCCGCAAACCGCATTGGCCCCGCCCGATGGCAATGAAGCCCCCGAAAACGGCACCTCCCACTTCGTCGTGATCGACAATGCGGGCAATGCCGTCAGCTACACCTCCACCATCGAGGGGCCGTTCGGTTCGGGCCTGATGTTTGGGGGTTTCTACCTCAATAATGAACTCACTGATTTCAGCTTCGACCCATCGGATGATGGCCGCGCCATCGCGAACCGGGTTGAGGGCGGTAAACGCCCGCGCAGTTCGATGGCGCCCACGGTGGTCTATGGGCCGGACGGCCGGATGATCTACGTCCTGGGTGCGGCTGGCGGCGGCACGATCCCGGTCCAGGTTGCCAAGACATTGATTGGGCTGATCGATTTCAAACTGTCTCTCGACGATGCGCTCGCCCTGCCGCAGCTTTATTCCCCCGGCGATGTGGTGGTGATCGAAGAAGGCACCATGCTGGAGGCCATGGCCGATGAACTGAAGGCGCTCGGCCATGGCAGTGTGACGGCGCGGGCCCTGCCGCTCAAGACCAATGCGGCTCAGTGGACCCCGGACGGCTGGATCGGCGGCGCCGATCCGCGTAGCGAAGGGGTATCGGTCAGCCAATAGTGCCCCCCAACAGCGGCCTTGCCGCTAGGCGGCAGGCAGCCTAAATCGAACGATCAATTACCGTAATAACGGACCCGAATTCCGGGAGCAGGAGCGGATTTTGCAGCTTTCCGATATCGATCAGGCGAATAATCTCGTCGAATTGTTTATGTTGCGGTCGGCCGAACGGGGCGACAACCCCTTCCTCGGCGCCAAACGCGATGGCAGATGGCAAACGATCAGTTGGCGCGAGGCGGCAGAACAGGTTTGCCTGATGGCCGAGGGGTTGAGAAACTTGGGCCTGGGCGATGGCGATCGGGTAGCGCTGGTATCCGAAAACCGGCCCGAATGGTGCATCGCCGATCTGGCGATCATGGCGGCGGGCTGCATAACCGTGCCGACCTATATCACCAATACCCAGCGCGATCATCTGCACATTCTCGACAATTCCGGCGCGCGTGCGGTGATCGTTTCGAACGCCAAATTATCCGTTCCACTGATCCCTGCGATCATGGGATCGGGCATGGCCGAAAATCTGATCGCGATTGACGATATCCGTAAATTCCAGTCCGGCGGGATTACCTGCCACGCCTGGGCAGAAATGCTGGCGGGCGATCCGGTTGCTGCGCGCGCCGCCGTGGAAGCGCGGATTGCCAGGATCAAACGCACCGATACCGCCTGCATCATCTATACCAGCGGCACCGGCGGCGCACCGCGCGGGGTAATGCAGCATCACGGCGCGATCCTGTGCAATGTGGCCGGTGCGGCGGAGATCCTGTCTGAGGATTTCGGCTGGGATGATGAACGCTTCCTCAGTTTCCTGCCGCTCAGCCATGCCTATGAACATTCGGGCGGGCAGTTCCTGCCGATCGGGATGGGCGCGGAAATTTTCTATTCCGAAGGGCTCGACAAACTCGCCAGCAATATCGAGGAAACCCGCCCGACCATCATGGTAGTGGTCCCGCGCCTGTTCGAGGTGCTGCGCACACGGATCATGAAACAGATTGAAAAGCAGGGCAAACTCGCCAATTTCATGATGGACCGCGCGCTGGCGATCGGCGAAAACAAGAAGGGTGGCCTCACTCGCCTGCGCGACCGGCCGATGAACCTGATCCTGGAAAAGGCCCTGCGGCCCAAGATCCGCCAGAAATTCGGCGGCCGGATCAAGGCGATGGTGTCCGGCGGTGCGCCGCTCAACCCCGATGTCGGGATATTCTTCGATTCCATGGGGCTGACCATGCTGCAGGGGTATGGCCAGACCGAAGCCGGCCCGGTGATCAGTTGCAACCGGCCCAAGGCAGGGATCACCATGGACAGCGTCGGCCCGCCGATGCGCGGGGTGGAAGTCAGAATTGCCGAAGATGGCGAAATCCTGTGCCGCGGCGAGTTGGTGATGCAGGGCTATTGGAACAACAAGGCGGAAACCGCCCGCGCTCTGCAGCCCGACCCGGCAGAACCGGACAAGGGGGACTGGCTGCACACCGGCGACATCGGGCACCTCGATACCATGGGCCGAATTGTCATCACCGATCGCAAGAAAGACATGATCATCAATGACAAGGGCGACAATGTCGCGCCCCAGAAAATCGAAGGCATGCTGACGCTGCAGCCCGAAATTGGCCAGGCGATGGTTTCGGGCGACAAGCGCCCCTATGTGGTGGGCCTGATCGTGCCAGAGGCCGAATGGGCTTTGGAATGGGCGCGGGAAAATGACGAGAAATTCGACCTCGCCGAATTACAGGAACTCCCCGCTTTCCGCACCGCCATTCGCGCCGCGATGGACCGGGTGAACAAGGAATTGTCGGTCACCGAAAAAGTCCGCCAATTCACCTTTGCGGACGAGGCTTTCTCGGTCGAAAATGAAGAAATGACCCCCAGCCTGAAAATCCGCCGTCACAAGATCAGGCAGCGGTATGGCGACCGGCTGGACGGGCTGTATCGGAGTTAGGTTTTGACAGAAACTGTCCGGAGTGACTTGAGCTGATCCGGTGCCGCAAGAATATTCCTGATCTGATCACAGATTGATCGGCCATCGTTAGTTGCGTCCTTCAAGAGTTCAGCCCTTTCTTCGATTGACCAGACTCGATTGGGACTGTGATCCGCAATGTCGAGAGGAAGGTTTGTGGTAACCAGGAGGGGTGCGCCATCTTGATCCCAAAGTATTTTTGCAGTGGCGTGCGCCAGCATATGCCGGATCGGACGATTTGCCGACCACCGCGCGATACGATCGTCGAGCAATTTGCATCTGCGGCTTTCCGAAGTTTGGAGGCGTCGTCGCAATTCGCCAAGCTGACCCAGGGGCCCATTTTTGGTTTCCAATTGTAATGCGCGGGTCAGGCGGCCAATTGCCTGTTCCGCTTCGGAAAATCTGACCAGAACTCTGGCCATCCATTCAAGAGCGTCCTGGAAATCTTTCTCTTTGGGGTCATTCGCTAGCGCGGCTCCCACAATTTTCTCAATCTTCACAGCACCAAACTCACGCAGCCACTTCCTCCACCCAATCCGGATAGAAAGCCGGTTCGCGGTCGGACCAGCCCGGCGCGGTCGCGGCGGCTTCGCTGAGTGATTTCAGCAAATCCTTGCGCCGGTCCGGGCGGATTTGCGGCAATGCGGCTGCCGCGCAAAAAGCGCTGGGTAGCCATGGGCGAATATGCGCGCCGAGCAGGCGTTCATACAAAAACCGATAGGCGGAAAAGCTGGTCAGCCGTTCCTGCGCGAGATCGAAGGCGGTTACCCGCAGCAATTTGCCCATGAAGGATTCGAGAGCATCGAAATTCTTGGCACCCTCATTGCTATCGGGCGCAGTGCCGCGCAGGCTCTTCAATTCCTGATAGGACACATATTGGCCGCGGATCGAGGCATTCTCCGATGCATTGCGCGCCCATAATTTGAACGCATCATGACGGCCCAGCCCAATATCCAGGCTGCGTTTGATGTAACGTTGCTCGCCGGGCGTAAAACCCGCAAATTCGCGCATTTCGGCAATCGTCATGGAGGCGGTGCTGGTGGCCATCGTGCAAAACTTTCCCTGTTGCAGGGATGTTCTCGCGCAGCATGGTTAACATCGGGTTATCGGGTGAAGATTGATCGCGCGGATCTAGGGTGGGTGTTTTTCCGACATTATGGCGCATAAAAACCAACAACATGAGAATTCTCGAAACGGAATGAGACCCGAGAAGCTGTTCTAACAGTGATGGATAAGCCGACGGCGTTCTTCGAGCTTTAACTCGCACTCGTGTAAATAACCCTCGGTGTTTACATGGGTTCGTTGACTCGCTTTCGCCATCGTATCCGCCGGGGGAACGAAACGGGTCTAGCTATAATGAAGCGCTGCATATCGGAAGGATTGGGAACATGATCAATTACAGCCTTCAGAAGCCCGGAAGTCCCGTCGAGATCGGCAAGCGCGCTAAGCGGATTCGCCTCCTTCTCGGCATGACGATAGATCAGGCCGCCGACGCCGCCGGGGTCAGTCCAAACGAATTGTCCGCAATGGAGGCAGGAGAAGACGTGTCGCTTGCGGCCGCACTCGCCATCCACGCGGTGCTTAGCACTGGCGAGGTAGGTGAAGCTCTCTTCACACGCCCGAGGCTGCGCAACATCGAAGAGGTCGTGGAATTTGAGCGGCGCAGACTTACAAACCGATGAAGCGTTGGGAGAGCCTCCATCGCCTGAAGGTCGGGTTTGGTCCGGCCAGGAGCTGGGTCATGTCATGGAAGGGAAGGTCTTTTGGGCAGTCGGAAGACGCTGGCTGATGTCATGCCAAAACGCCGCCGAACCACCTGCGGTGCCGAATTCAAAAACCCAGAAGTCGAGAGCGAAACCTATCACGTCATGCGTTACCCGGTGCTCCCTTCCCCGCGATGGGAAAAGGCCGGTGGGCACCCTCCGAGCTGCGTGCCCCCAGCGTCACCTTTTATGGCAGCTAAGGCACAGGTTCGACCAAAACCGGCCTTTCAGGTTCCGACCCATTTGCTGCCGTTAAAAGCGACAAAGCTAATGTCCGCTTTCGGGATGTTGCGGTCAATCAAACCCCTTTCACCGAAACCCTAAACCTTAACCAGCATCTTGCCCGTGTTTGCGCCGGTAAACAGCCCGATGAACGCGTCCGGTGCTTTTTCTAGCCCCTCCTTCACCGTCTCACGGCCCTTGACAGCGCCCGATGCAATCAGTTCCGCCATATCAGCGTTGAATTCGGGTACTTGCGCGGCGAAATCGGGATAGAGGAAGCCTTCAATTTTTATTCGCAGGCCAATGATCATGGTCAGATATTGCATCGATTGCGGCTGTTGATCGTTGTAAACGTCAATCATCCCGCAAATCGCCATACGGGCGCGTTCGTTGGAGCAGGCGAGCGCCGCATCGAAATGATCACCGCCGACATTGTCAAAATAGACATCAACGCCGGATTTGCCGAGTTCTTTGAGTGCTGCACGCAATTGCGGCAATACCGGACCGGACTTGTAATCGAGGCAAGCATCTGCGCCGATTTCTTTAACCCATGCACATTTATCTGCGCCGCCGGCTGACCCGATTACGGTCATGCCCTTGGCCTTGGCTATCTGGGTAACGGTTGAGCCAACCGCGCCAGCCGCCGCAGATACAAAAACAGTTTCGCCTTCTTTGGCGGCACCGACATTCAGCAAGCCAAACCAGGCGGTGCCTCCGGGCATGCCGATAATCGACAACCAATGTTGATCGGGAACACCGAGATCGGGAAGCTTCACCGGTGGCATTCCGCCTTCGGGAGGATTGCTACCGCCAGCGACAGCAGTGTCGCGCCAACCCGCCATATGCAGCACTTTGCATCCGACTGGATAATCGGCGTTGTTGCTTTCGGTCACCGTGCCGACCGCGCCGCCGGTCATCGCTTCACCGATACCGAATGGGGGTGCATAGCTTTTCACGTCATTCATCCGTCCGCGCATATAGGGGTCAACCGACAGCCAGCTATTTGTGATGCGATATTCGCCTTCGCCAAGCGGTGCATCAGTTGCCTCTATCATCTGGAAATTATCAGCCACCGGAGTACCGGCGGGACGACTCTTCAGGGCCCATGCACGCATATAAATGTCCTTTTTCGGTTCGTTTATCCGTTATTGTAGCGGGTATTTGCGAGATGCACTAACTTCGCGCGCGTTCAACTTCACTCCAGCCAATATCGCGCCGGCAAAAGCCGCTTTTGAAATTCACTTTGTCCACTGCCTCATAGGCGCTTAATTGCGCTTCGGCTGTGTTCGTGCCCAAAGTCGTCACATTTAGCATACGACCACCAGTGGCGACCAGTTCGCGATCCACGACGGCAGTCACAATTTTCGGTGACAGTTTTACTGAATAACTGACCGGCCAGAGGCCGGTAGGATCACGCGGAGGGGCTGAAGCCGTCCTTGGTGGTATGTTGGTTGAGATAATTTTGGATCACGTCATCGGTGATGTTGCCGGATGTGGTCGAGAAGTAGCCGCGTTGCC
>JBGSJO010000051.1:0-32681 GCA_041741895.1 Pontixanthobacter sp. | reverse complement strand
CGCCGGGCTTCAGTTCGCCGGCCGCCAGCGCCGCCTGCCGGGCCCCGTCGGCGATCAGCACCGTGTCATAGCCGCCGCGCTGTTTCAGCCGCTGGGCCGCGCTGACAATTGAGGTGTTGCCCCGCGCATAGCGTTCTGTCGCGACCACCTTGCCGCCATTGGCCTGGACAGCGCTGCTCAGCGCAGCCTCTGCCCGCTTGCCATATTCGCCGTCGGGGATGATGGCCGCAAAATTGGTGCGCCCCTTTTGCCGGGCGTAATCTGCCGCCCGGGTGATTGCCTGACCGGGGATATGCCCCATCACAAACACGTCTGGCGCGGCAACCCCTTGATCGTTGGAGAAGGAGATAAGCGGAATTTTTCCTGGCCGCGCTTCGGCCAGCACCGCTGGGACATTTTCGGCCAGCATCGGGCCGAGGATCAGCTTGTTGCCATCCGCGATGGCCCGCGCTGCGGCGCTGCGGGCACCGGTTGCGGTATCATAGGTGGTGATCCGAAGATTATCCGCATTGGTATCGAGCAGGGCCATGGTGGCGGCATTGGCGATTGCACTGCCGACTGCACCGTTTTCACCGGTCATTGGCACTAACAGCGCCACGCGGTGGCGCGTGTCATCGGTTGGTAATGCCGTGGCGCTTGGCATCGGGGCCGGGCTGTCAAGCGGTCCGCTTGGTGCAGTCGTCTTCGGAACGATCTGACAACCCGCCAGAACCACGGTCGCTGCCGTGACGATCAATGCGCGCCGATCCAGTTTGATGCGCTTCATACTTGCCGCTCCCTGCAATGCTGGTCCATGAGTGTCCGCGTGAACCGCGAACATCGATCAGAAACCCTGTCAGCCGGGCTGTATATAGTTGCCACCCCAATTGGCAATCTTGCAGACATAACTATGCGGGCAGTCGATGTTCTGGCGCGGTGTGACGGCATTGCATGTGAAGATACGCGGGTGACCGGCAAACTGCTCAGGCATCTGGGGATCAGCAAGCCCCTGTGGCGTTACAACGATCATAGCGAGCCGCGCGACCGAGCAAGGCTGGTGGAAAGGATGCAATCCGAAGCGGTCGTGCTGGTCAGCGATGCCGGCACGCCGCTGATCTCCGATCCGGGGTACAGGCTGGTCCGCGATGCGCGCGGGGCCGGGATTACTGTAACCAGCCTGCCGGGCGCCTGCGCGCTGATTACCGGACTCACGCTGTCGGGTCTGCCGAATGACCGGTTCATGTTTGCCGGTTTCCTGCCGACAAAGGACAAGGCGCGTCGTGATATGCTGGCCGATGTGGCGGATGTGGCGGCCACGCTGGTCTTTTATGAAACCGGGCCGCGATTGGTGAAATCCCTGGCCGCGATCGAGGAAATCATGCCGGGCCGCGAGGTTTCCGTGGCGCGCGAGCTGACCAAGCTGTTCGAGGAATGCCGCACCGGCACACCGATCGAACTGGCGGCACACTACACGGCGCACCCTCCGAAGGGGGAGATTGTGCTACTGGTCGCCCCGCCCGTGGAGGCAATTTTCGATACCGGCGATGCCGATGCCCTGCTGGTGGACGCGCTGAAAACCATGAAGGCCAGTCAGGCGGTGGCGCACGTGGCCAAGACAACCGGGCTTGACCGCAAGGTGCTGTATGCCCGCGCGATGGAGATGAAGGGCCAGTGAGGCGCCAACGAGCCGAAAGCGCCGAACGCGAGGGCGAACGGCAGGCCGCGCTTTACCTTCAGCTCAAGAGCTGGCGCATCCTCGAGCGCCGCCGCAAGACCCCTCTCGGCGAAATCGATCTTGCCGCAAAGCATGGCCGCCTAATTGAGTTCGTGGGAGTCAAATGGCGCAGGGCCGCAGCCGAACTGGATCTGGCCATCGATGAATACCGTTTGCGGCGCGTGGCCGCCGCGGTCGAGGCGGTGGCTCATGAATATGCGACCAGCGGTGAAGATATCAGGATCGACGTGCTGCTCCTTGCGCCGCGGACCTTGCCGCGCCACATCGTGAATGCCTTGCAGCCGTGAGGTTGACGCCCGTCTCTAGACTAAGCTCGACCCGAACGGCTTGCCAGTCAGTAAATTTCCGTTCGTGTCGAGCGTAGCCTGGACACATAAAAATCGAAGGTAACTTGAAATGTCCCTGCGCGTCGCGGTCCAGATGGACCCCATAGAAACCATTAATATCGCGGGGGATTCCAGCTTCGCGCTGATGCTCGCCGCACAGGCGAGGGGCCACGCCATCTGGCATTACGACGTGCGCTCGCTGGCGTGGGAAAACTCGCAAATCACCGCCTGGGCTTTCCCGGTTACGGTGCAGAATGTTGCCGGTGCTCATTTCACCAAGGGCGAATTGCAGAAGATCGATCTGGCCAGGGATATCGACGTTATCCTGATGCGGCAGGACCCGCCGTTCGACCTGGGCTATATCACCGCCACCCATATACTGGAGCGGCTGGAAGGGGCAACGCTGGTGGTCAACGATCCCGCCAGCGTGCGAAATGCGCCCGAAAAGATGTTCGTGCTGGATTACGCGCGCTTCATGCCGCCTACCCTGATCGCGCGAAAGCTGGATGATGTGCGGGCATTCCAGAAACTTCACGGCGCGGTGGTGGTAAAACCGCTTCACGGCAATGGCGGCAAGGCGATCTTCAAGGTTGAAGCTGACGGCACCAACCTGTCTGCGCTGATCGAGATTTTTAATCAGAACTGGCCCGAACCGCACATGGTCCAGCCCTTCATCCCTGAAGTGGCGCTGGGCGATAAGCGCATTGTGCTGATCGACGGTGAATACACCGGCGCGATCAACCGCAGGCCGGGGGCGGGCGAATTCCGTTCTAACCTCGCGCAGGGCGGCTATGCCGAGAAATGCGATCTGACGCCGCGAGAAGAGGAAATCTGCGCGGTAATGGGGCCGGAATTGAAAAAGCGCGGGCTGATTTTCGTCGGGATCGATGTGATCGGCGGAAAATGGCTGACCGAAATCAATGTGACATCACCCACCGGGATTGTGGTGATCGACACATTCAACGGCACCGATACCCCCAGCCTGATCTGGGATGCGATCGACCGCAGACTTTGACCAGACCGCACAGGAAGGCGGGCACTAAAGGTTCCGATGCATAACTTCATAATTCTGGCGATCGAGCAGGGCGGTTATATCGGGATAATTATCCTGATGGCGCTGGAAAACATCTTTCCGCCGATGCCTTCCGAGGTGATCATGGGGCTGGGCGGTGTATTGGTCGCTCAGGGCCGGATGCAGTTCTGGCCGCTGCTGATTTGCGGGACCATCGGCTCGACACTTGGCAATTATGCCTGGTTTTGGGCCGGGGATACGTGGGGCTACCAACGCTTGCGGCCCTTCATCGAACGGCGGGGCCGCTGGTTGACGCTGGAATGGGAAGATGTGGAACGCGCAACCGCCTTTTTCGTGAAGCACGGGCAGTGGACAGTCTTTTTCGCCCGGTTTCTGCCGGTCTTTCGGACCATTGTTTCACTTCCTGCCGGCCTCGCCCACATGGGAAAACCGACATTTCTGCTCTATACATTTTGCGGCGCGGCAATTTGGAACACATTCCTGATCATGGCCGGTTCGATGCTGGCCGATGCAGAACAAGTGCTCGGCTGGATCGTCGGCGGAATTATTGTGCTGACTGCGGCTGGTTATTTGTGGCGTTTCATTACCTGGAAACCGCGCGCCGAACGTTAGCGGGCTGCGCTAAATCTGACGCGCGTCGCCCGCTAATTTTTGTTGTCGCATCGTGAAAAGCTGAAAACCGGTTGCCACTTTTCAGCACGATGCTCTAATCACGTTCCCTGGGATGGGCATTGCGGTAGATTTCCAGCATCGTCGCCGCATCGACCTTGGTATAGATTTGCGTACTTCCCAGACTGGCATGGCCGAGCAATTCCTGCAGGCTGCGCAGATCGGCACCTGCGCCCAGCAAATGCGTCGCAAAACTGTGCCGCAGGGCATGGGGTGTGGCGGTCACGGGAAGCCCCAGCACGATCCGCGCCCGGGCCATTGCCTTTTGCACCATGCCCTGGCTCAGCGGGCCTCCCTTTGCTCCGCGAAATAGCGGATCACCGCGTTCCATCGGCCACGGATTTACGCGGACATAGGCCGCCACAGCTTCCGCAACCAAGGGCAGTATCGGCACCACGCGCTGTTTCCCCCCTTTTCCGGTAACGGACAGCGTTTCAGCCAGCGGCACGTCGCCAGCGGTCAGCGAAAGCGCTTCGGCAATCCGCAATCCGGCTCCATACAGCAGCAGCAGCACCGCCCGGTCCCGCGCGCCGATCCAATGCTCGTCGGCGCTGGAAGCGACCATATCAGCCAGATTTACGGCCTCGTCCGGGGTAACAGGGCGGGGCAGTCCCTTCTTGATACGCGGCCCCCGAAGGCGTGGGCCGGTGGGGTCAGCCATGCCTGCCTGTTCGCGCGCAAAGGTGATGAACGCCTTCAACGCCGACAATTCCCGCGCGGCCGAGGCGTTTCCCAATCCATCGGCCCGGCGGGCGGCTAGTTGTCCCCGCAGCGCCGTGGAACCGATTGAGGCGATAGCGACCCAATCCTCCAACCCGGCATTTTCGAGCAGTTTTTTCGCGGCAGCAACATAAGCCCGGACGGTGTGTGGAGATCGTCGGCGGCCCTGTGCCAGATGGCTGCGCCATTGCTCCAACAGATATGCCGCCCCAGGGTCGGTCATGCTACCACCAAATCACCATGTACAACCTCACTCAGCACGGCATCGAGCACGGGCATTCCGCCGGAAGTCACGCCGATCCTGTCGCCCGAACGCCACGCAAGCGACAGATCGACCAACAGGTTCAGGCGCTCTGCATCGATCATCTGGTCCACTGGAATACCAAACCGCGCCGACATGGCACCAAGATCGATTCCATCGCCGAGCCGCAAGCCCATCAGCAGCGCTTCCGCCGCCTGTTCGCGCCGGCCTAGTTCGCGTGTTTCGGAAATGCCGCTTCCGGTAGCTGCAAATGCCGCCAGATAATTCTCCGGTTTTTTGTGCCGGATGGTGGCAAGCCCGTTCCTGCGGCCATGTGCACCGGGGCCGATCCCGCAATAATCCTGATAACGCCAATAGGTCAAATTATGGCGGCTTTGTTCGCCGGGCCGCGCGTGATTGCTGATTTCATAGGCAGGAATACCCGCAGCCACCGTCATTTCGCGGGTGAGGGCGAACAAATCGGCCGCCGGATCATCCGCAAGCGGACTGAACACGCCGCGCCTGACATCGGTGGCGAAACGGGTGCCTGGCTCTATCGTCAATTGGTACAAAGACAAATGATCGGTGCCGAAGGTCAGCGCCCGTGCCAATTCCCCGCGCCAATCCTCAACCGACTGGCCCGGACGTGCATAGATAAGGTCAAAACTGACCCGGCGGAAATGTTCCTGCGCAACTGACAATGCGGCCAGGCCTTCGTCCACCCCATGCAGCCGCCCGAGGAATTTGAGCGCCGCATCATCGAGCGCCTGCAGTCCGAGCGACACGCGGCCGACCCCCACGCTGGCCAGATCGGCGAATTTCGCGGCCTCGACCGATGAAGGGTTGGCTTCCAGCGTTATCTCGATATCCGGCGCGAAGCCCCACTGCCGCTCTGCCTCGTCCAGCAATTCGCCAACCAGCGCAGGCGACATCAGCGATGGCGTTCCACCGCCGAAGAAAATCGATTCCAACCGCTCGCCGCCGGCCAATGCGGCTTCAAACCGCATGTCAGCCAGCAGGGCGACCCGCCACGCCGAGACGTCCACTCCATCGCGTACATGGCTGTTGAAGTCGCAATAAGGGCATTTCTGCAGGCAGAAAGGCCAGTGAATATATAATGCGCGTGCCATGGTTCTTTCAGCCCTTGTTAACCGGTTAAAGTCAAGATCGTCCGTCATGAAAACAGGTCTAGTCTCCGCATTGTTTGGCACCGCAATGGCATTTGCTGCAGTGGTGGCAGCTCCCCTGATCAGCGATGGTTCTGCGCAGGCTGCGGCACCATCGAACGATTTTGCCAAACGTTTGTTACGGGCACATAATCAGGAACGCGCCCGGGTTGGCACCAAACCGCTCCAATGGGATGCGAATCTGGCTGCGGACGCCAAGCAATGGGCCGACCATCTGGCGAAGCGGGGCAGGATGGAACACGCCACCTATGAACAGCGTAAAAAGGCGGGCGAGAATTTATGGATGGGCAGCGCGGGATATTACAGCGCCGAAACCATGATTGGTGGATTTATCGACGAAAAGAAGGATTTCCGTCCGGGAAAATTTCCCGATGTCTCGCGCACCGGCAGGTGGCAGGATGTTGCGCATTACACCCAGCTGATCTGGCACGACACCCGCCAGATCGGCTGTGCAGTTTCGCGCGACGAGACGAATGATTTCCTGGTTTGCCGCTATTTCCCCGTCGGCAACTGGATCGGCCAGCAGATCGGCTGACTAGGGCCGGGACCCTAGCTGAACTGCTGCGCAACCAGTTTCGCAAAGGCATCGGCGCGGTGGCTGATGCGGTGTTTTTCTTCCCGGTCGAATTCGGCAAAGGTCAATTCGCTGCCTTGCGGCATGAACACCGGATCATAGCCGAAGCCCATCGTGCCGCGCGGCGGCCATGTCAGCGTACCATCCACGCGGCCTTCGTATACCGCCGTTTCGCCGTCCGGCCATGCCAGCGCCAGCACGCAGCTGAACCACGCATCACGCGGAGTATCCGGGCCGGTTTCGCACAGCATCCCTTCTACCTTGCCCATTGCCATGTACCAGTCGCGGCCGGGCTTGCCCTCGAACCATTGCCGCTGCGCCCAGTCCGCGGTGTATACCCCAGGTCGCCCGTCCAGCGCGGAAACCGACAATCCGCTGTCGTCAGCCAGGGAAACAATGCCGGAAGCCTCTGCCGATGCCCGCGCCTTGATCAGCGCGTTCTGTACGAAAGTCTCACCGGTTTCCGCCGGTTCCGGCAGCCCAAGCGATCCAGCCGCCAGGCATTTCATCCCGTACGGGCCGAGCAGCGCGGAAATTTCCTTCAGCTTGCCCGCATTATGCGTGGCAATCACGAGGGAGCCGGAACCGAGGCGTCTAGTCACAATTTATTCTCACTTCAACGCGTCCAACTGTGCGGCAAAGATGCCGTCACAGCCGATCCGGGCGAGGCGCAGCAATCGCAGCAGGCCTTCTTCGTCATATGTGGCGCCTTCTGCGGTGGCCTGAACCTCTGCAATGTGCCCGCCGCCGATCAGGACAAAGTTCGCATCGGCATCTGCATTGCTGTCTTCATCATAATCGAGATCGAGGACGGGGGTGCCCTTGTAGATACCGCAACTGATTGCCGCGACCTGCTTCTGGATCGGATCGATCTTTATGTCGCCGCTGGCCATCAACCCGTTCACCGCCAGCCGCAGGGCGACCCATGCGCCGGAGATGGAGGCCGTACGCGTACCGCCGTCAGCCTGGATCACGTCGCAATCAAGGGTAATCTGCCGCTCGCCGAGCTTGCGCAAATCAACCACTGAACGCAGGGAACGCCCGATCAGCCGCTGGATTTCCTGGGTCCGGCCGCTCTGCTTGCCGCGCGCCGCCTCCCGGCTGCCGCGAGTGTGCGTGGCGCGGGGGAGCATCGAATATTCGCCAGTTACCCAGCCTTCACCCTTGCCGCGCATCCACGGCGGAACATTTCGCTCGACACTGGCGGTGCACAGCACCCTTGTATCACCGAAACTGACGAGGCACGAACCTTCAGCGTGTTTGGTGAAACCGGTTTCGATCGTGATAGCGCGCATTTCGTCCGGCGCGCGGCCTGAAGGTCGCATTGTTGTTCCTTTGGTGATGTCACAAATGATGATCTTGTGGCCGCGTTAGTCGCAAGAGGCTTGAGGCTGCAAGGGCAGTCGCTACATTACGCGCATGTCCAGCATTCCCGTAACCGAATTGACCGACCGCGCGCGCGAGATTTTCCGCCTGGTGGTGGAAGGTTTCCTCACCAATGGGCAACCCATGGGTTCCAAAGCGTTGGCGAGCGAGGGCAGGGTCAATCTGTCGCCCGCATCGATTCGCTCGGTCCTGGCAGAGCTGGAAATGCTGGGGTTGCTGGCCGCGCCGCATACCAGTGCTGGAAGGATGCCCACCGAATCAGGCTTGCGCCTGTTCGTCGACGGAATGATGCAGGTGGCAGAGCCCACCCGGGAAGAACGTGCGGCAATCGAAAAACGTCTGGGCGAACCGGGCCCGATCGAGGCGGCGCTGGAACAGGCCAGTTCGATCCTGTCCGACATTTCGGGTGCGGCGGGAATGGTGATGGTCCCCACGCGCGAACCCAAATTGGCGCAGATGAGCCTGATGCCATTGTCGGCGACAAGGGTTCTGGCGGTGATGGTGGGACAGGATGGCCAGATCGAAAACCGCATCCTCGAATTATCCGAACCGACGCCTGGCAGTGTCCTGGAACAGGCGAGTAACTACATAACCGCACGCCTTTCCGGCCGGACCCTGGCGGATGCCGCGGCGGCGATGACGGCGGAGATCAATTCCGGCCGATCTGCGTTGGACACCGCCAGCCGCGATCTGGTGGAACGCGGTCTGGCAGTGTGGAGCGCAGATGCTACCGCGCGGCCCGTGCTGATTATTCGCGGGCAAGCCAATCTGCTGGATGAAGCGGCGCTGGGCGATATCGAGCGCGTGCGTTCGCTGCTGGATGATCTTGAGAACAAGCAATCGGTCGCCGGTTTGCTGGAAAGCGCGCGCGAAGCGGATGCCACGCGGATTTTCATCGGGGCGGAGAACCGTCTTTTCGCGCTATCCGGGTCTTCCGTGATCGCATCCCCCTACCGTGACCGCGAGGGAAAAGTTGTCGGCGTGTTGGGGGTGATAGGCCCCACGCGGTTGAATTACGCCCGCGTTGTCCCCATGGTTGACTTCACAGCCCGTTCACTGGGCAAGTTAATCGGTTAACTGGAACAATAAACGACATGGAAAAGAAGAAACCGGAAGCCTGCGACGAGGCGGTAACCGAAGAATTGAAGGGTGTTCCCGAGGAATTCCTGGCCGATGGCGCTCCTGAAGAAGGTAACGCCGATGCTGGCCTGACTGGCGCACTGGCGCAATTGCGATCCGATCTGGACGCGGCCAAGCAGGAAGTCCTCTATGCCCGCGCCGATACGCAGAACGTTCGCCGCCGGATGGAAAAAGATGTGGCCGATGCGCGTGCCTATGCAGCCACCGGCTTTGCGCGCGATATTCTGTCGGTATCAGACAATCTGTCTCGCGCTATCGACTCGATCTCGCAGGAATTGCGCGAAGACGATAAGTTCAAGGGATTGGTCGCCGGGATCGAAGCAACCATGCGCGAGCTCGACAAGGTGTTCGGCCAGCATGGCATCACCCGGATTGCAGCCAAGGGCCTGCCACTCGACCCTAACCAGCATCAGGCAATGTTGGAAATCCCGACGGACGAACATGATCCGGGTACTGTGGTCCAGGAAATGCAGGCCGGGTACATGATCAAGGACCGTCTGCTGCGCCCTGCGATGGTTGGTGTCGCGAAACAGCCGGACTGAGAATTGGGGAGGAACATTTCTCCGGCTTGAAACGTAGTTTCCTTGCGACGGGTGGATACGGAGAGAAGCCATGAAAAATCGGTTCCTGATTGTCCCGACACTCGTATTATCAACGCTTTCGCTTGGTGCCTGCGCTGAAAACTACGCTGCGGAAGGCGGGATAGTCGGCGCGGCAGCGGGTGCTGGGATTGCTGCGGTGACGGGCGGCGACATTGCTCGATATGCCTTGGCAGGGGCTGCGGTCGGCGGCCTGGCAGGCTATTTTGTCGACAAGGATGATGGCTGTGACGGTTATGACCGGGACGGCTATCTGGATGAGGACTGCTTCGGTACGCGCGGTTATCCGGCCGATCCGCGCTGATCTCGGCGCCGCATTTGTCTATCCTGCTGCGCCGGGAAATTTCACCAGCAGGTCGTAAGCCGATTTATCTGCCGCGCCTGCCAATTGCATGCCGCTGCGGAGCAGGAATGCATGTTTGACGATTTCTGCCTGTTGTTCGATCCCGTAGCGTTCCAGATTCCAACCTGGTTTCAGGCTGTAATCGTAACGGCACCACGGCATCCGGTTAAGCAACAAATACCAATCGCCCAGTGCCTGAACCTGCCAGACATGGGTCATTTCGTGGATGAACAGCCCCTGCCTGACCAGCGACCGCGCCGCAAAATCATCGCAATAGGCCGAACCGCCTGGATGGAAATGGATGTGGCCGCGCGGTGCCATGGTCGTCCGCCTTGGCTGGAAGGGAAACCACTTGCGCCGGCGGATCATGACAATCGAATAATCGATCGCATCGCCAAATATTGTCCGGGCGAGGGTAATCTCGCCCCCGGTAAGCGGCCGCTCCCCGCCGGTGGGACAGGCAACGGCCGTTTCGTTCACCGATCTTCGCCTGCAGCCTGGATCTGGACCGGGAAACTCAATTTGTCGCCGCCTGCAATGATGATGGTCGCTTCCGTCGTTCCGCCGGCCTGCAATTCAGGGGAAACGCCCATCACCATGATGTGCTTTGCGCCCGGCTCGAATTTCACCGTGTCACCTTTTTTCATCACGATGGGCAGCATTTCCATCATTTCCATCTTGCCGTCCCATTCGCCCATTTCGTGCATCACCGCGCTTTCCGCGCCATCAACCACGATCCGGTTTACGGCAGGAGTCCGGTCCCCATTATAGGACAGGTCGAGATAGACCGCCGCCGGATTACCCTCTACCGTAGGTAGTACCATACGTGCATTTGCAACCGAAAGTCCGGGCACGGCATCAGGTACGACCGCTTCTTCCGACGCGCCGCCGCCGCAGGCGCCGAGACCCAAAGTACCAACGCCGAGTGCGAGTGCTGCGAAGAATGATTTTGTCATCGGATTTTCCCCATCTGTGTATCGGCGTCTGTTCCGCCACGCCGCCCGGCAATCGATTTACCCGGAAAACATGTGAGTGGACTAGCGGCGTCAATCCCTTGTGCCAACAAAAACCGCACCTATATCGCGCCCAGAGAATTCGAGTTTTTCAACTGCAATTCCAGAGTTGCTTGTCCGAGTTACCAAGCTGTTTCGCCTTTCATGGGGAACACACGGGTAACGTCCAAATATTGAACTGAATGGGGAAACCATGGCTAAAGTTATCGGGATCGACCTCGGCACCACCAATTCCTGCGTCGCCGTTATGGATGGCGGGAAACCAAAGGTTATCGAGAATTCTGAAGGCGCCCGCACCACGCCTTCCATCGTGGCCTTCACGAAAGACAATGAACGCCTGATCGGCCAGCCGGCCAAGCGTCAGGCTGTGACCAATCCTGACAATACGCTGTTTGCGATCAAGCGCCTGATCGGGCGCCGGTTCGATGATCCGATGACCAAGAAGGACATGGATCTCGTCCCTTACAAAATCGTCAAGGGCAAGAATGGTGACGCATGGGTCGAAGCATCGGGCGAGAAATATTCTCCCAGCCAGGTTTCGGCGTTCATTCTGCAGAAAATGAAGGAAACCGCCGAGAGCTATCTTGGCGAAACCGTGACGCAAGCCGTGATTACCGTTCCGGCCTATTTCAACGATGCCCAGCGGCAGGCAACCAAGGATGCCGGCCAGATCGCCGGACTTGAAGTGCTGCGGATCATCAACGAGCCGACTGCGGCTGCGCTCGCTTATGGAATGGACAAGGACGAAGGCAAGACCATCGCCGTCTATGACCTTGGCGGCGGTACGTTCGACGTGTCCGTGCTGGAAATCGGCGACGGTGTGTTCGAAGTGAAATCCACCAATGGCGATACCTTCCTCGGCGGTGAAGATTTCGACAATGCGATTGTCGAATATCTCGCCGATGCCTTCAAGAAGAAGGAAAACATGGATCTGAAGACCGACAAGCTCGCTCTTCAGCGCCTGAAGGAAGCGGCCGAAAAGGCGAAGATCGAATTGTCTTCGGCACAGACTACCGAAGTGAACCTGCCGTTCATTACCGCCCGCATGGAAGGCGGATCGTCCACGCCGCTCCATCTGGTCGAAACGATCAGCCGTTCGCAACTGGAAAAGATGGTCGGCGATCTGATCAAGAAGACCCTCGAACCCTGCAAGAAAGCACTGGCGGATGCCGGTGTTGACAAGGGCGGGATCGATGAAGTGATCCTGGTCGGCGGGATGACCCGTATGCCGCGCGTTCGCGAAATCGTGAAGGAATTCTTCGGCAAGGAACCGCATACCGGTGTGAACCCAGATGAAGTCGTCGCCATGGGCGCCGCCATCCAGGCGGGCGTGCTGCAGGGCGATGTGAAAGACGTGCTGCTGCTCGACGTGACGCCGCTGTCGCTCGGCATCGAAACGCTGGGCGGGGTGTTCACCCGCATGATCGACCGCAACACCACGATCCCGACCAAGAAAACGCAGACCTACTCGACTGCCGAGGACAATCAGCAGGCAGTTACGATCCGTGTGTTCCAGGGCGAGCGCGAAATGGCGGCGGACAACAAGATGCTCGGCCAGTTCGACCTGCTCGGCATCCCGTCCGCACCGCGCGGGGTTCCGCAGATCGAGGTTACCTTCGACATCGACGCCAACGGTATCGTGAACGTCAGCGCGAAGGACAAGGGCACCGGTAAGGAACAGCAAATCAAGATCCAGGCTTCCGGCGGCCTGACCGATGCCGATATCGACCAGATGGTCCAGGATGCGGAGAAATTCGCCGAAGAAGACAAAAAACGCCGCGCTGGCGCCGAAGCGCGCAATCAGGCCGACAGTCTGGTGCACGCAACCGAGAAACAGTTGGAAGAGCATGGCGACAAGATCGACGCCTCGCTCAAGGCTGATGTCGAGGCGGCTCTTGCCGAAACCAAGGCTGCCCTTGCAGGTGATGACACCGATGCAATCGGCGCGAAGGCGCAGGCCCTGACCGAAGTGGCCATGAAAATGGGCCAGTCGATCTACGAACAGGAACAGGCAAGCGCTGCGTCGGAAGCTCCGGCTGAAGGATCTGGCGCCGGACAGGAAGAAGACGTGGTCGATGCCGAATTTTCCGAAGTCGACGAAGACAAGAAAGACTGAGCCAAGTCTGAGAAAACCAAAGCCGCCATTCCCGCTTTTGTGGGGGTGGCGGTCAGGTATGGAGGGGCTCTGAATGCCTTCGAGCACAATGGATTATTACGAACTGCTGGAAGTGGGCCGGGATGCCGACGACAAGGACATCAAGTCAGCCTATCGCCGGATTGCCATGCAATGCCATCCCGACCGCAATCCGGGATGCTCCGATTCCGAAGCGAAATTCAAATCCGTAAGCCAGGCCTATGATTGCCTGAAAGACCCGCAAAAGCGCGCTGCGTATGACCGTTACGGACATGAAGCTTTCCAGCAGGGCATGAACGGCGGCGGGGCCGGTCAGCAAGGTGATTTCGGCGACATCGGCGATATTTTCGAAACGATCTTTGGCAGCGCTTTCGGCGGCGGCGGCGGACGCCAGCAGGTCCGGCGCGGTGCCGATATGCGTTACGATATGGAAATTGGGCTGGAAGATGCCTTCCACGGCAAGACCAGCGAAATAGAGATCGAAGTATCACAAAGCTGCGAAACCTGTAGCGGATCTGGTGCAACACCCGGCACTGGCGCGCGCGGCTGTAATTTGTGCAAGGGGCATGGAAAGGTCCGCGCCAAACAGGGATTTTTCGTGGTAGAGCGGCCGTGTCCCAATTGCCATGGCCGCGGCGAAGTGATTGAAAGCCCTTGTACCGCATGCCGCGGGGAAGGGCGTCTGGACCTACCGCAAAGCCTGCAGATCGATATTCCCCCCGGTGTCGATACCGGCACCCGCATCCGCTTGAGCGGCAAGGGCGAAGCCGGCCCGCGCGGCGCGCCTCCGGGCGATTTGTATATCTTTGTCCATGTCCGCCCGCACGAAGTATTCCAGCGGGATGGCACTACCCTGCTCACCCGAGTACCGATAAGTTTCACCACCGCCGCTTTGGGCGGATCGGTCGAAATCCCCGATCTGGACGGGGAGACCAATACGATCGAAATTCCCTCCGGCATTCAATCAGGCAAGCAATTGCGCCAACGCGGCGCGGGTATGCCCGTGTTGCAGGGGCGCGGGCGTGGCGATCTGGTGGTGGAAATCGCGGTGGAAACGCCGACTAGGCTGACCAAGGAGCAGAAGGAAATTCTGCAGCAGTTTCGCGATACCGAAACCGGCGAGGAATGCCCTGAAAGTCGCGGATTTTTCGACAAGCTGAAAGATGTATTTTCGGGTTAGGAACGGTAGTTTTTTCGTCGCTGTCGATCGCGGATGATTTTCCGATGCCCCCTGATCAACAACGCGGATCCTCATCCTTTCCAAGCCGTTCGTACACTTCGTTGCGGATGGATTCGACCAGATTGGACGCGGCGGTCAGGCGGCCCTGTTCCTCGTCCAAAATCGCCAGAAATGCGCGCCGTTTGAATGCGCGGGACCGGCCTTCGTCAATATCATGTTCACTGGTTGAACAGATCAGGTCTATCATTCGCTCGGCCCCGTGGAGGCGGCCCCATAAATAGTCATTTTCGCGGTAGGCCCGGCTGAAGAACGCGCCGAAATTATAGAATTCAGTACCCCGCAATGTCGCCTTGGTCCCCCCGTCGCGGATCGATTTCGCATCATCCGGGGAAATCCGGTCAACCTTGACCGGATCAAATTCCGTCAGCCCTTCATTGCGCAGGAAGGGCAGGGTGGCGATGTCATAGAAGGGAAAGCCGAGATAAGTCAGCAGCATCCGGCGGCGCAGGTTTTTCGGCATCTGTTCCAGCGCTGCGGCCAACATTTCTTCGGCCAGACTATCCACTTGCGGCAGCAATCTGGTTGCAGACAAGCAATCGAGCAGCGCGCCGGGTTCTTCCATCACCAGGGCCGCCTTGCTGGCAAAGGCTTCACCCAATTGCCTGGCTCCGCCGCGCTCGAAATATAATGCCAAAATCGCGTAAATCGATTCGCGTGCGTGTTCCAGCGCAGTGTCCGGTATATTCGGATCAGCTTCCCAGTCGCGTGCCAACCGCCGGACCAACAACCGCAACCGCCGTACACGGAAGCCGAGGTCATGCGCCCGAAAAAAAGCTATCGCTTCGTCACTTGCGCCGCCAGCCGGATTGACCAGACTGACCAGTCCCTGGTCTTCCAATGCGCCGCGTAACCGGTAGATAATCGGCCGTGTATCAATCATGACCAGACCTGGTGCCGCCTCCAGCACCAGATGGCCTAATTGTTCGACAATCCCGATGAACTTGGTCTGCGCATAGGAATGGAAAGCAAAACCGGCGCCTTCCGCTGCGGCTTGCTGCGCCTTGTTCCGCCAGGCTTTCAACCTCTTCGGTGTCGGCTTGTCCAAAAACAATGTGCGGCCAAACAATCGATCGACGGTGCGTTCGACTTCGGGTCTGAGCGCGGCAACGATCTGGGCCATACGTTGCGCTTCACGTGATTGCTGATCGAGAACTTCCAGATTGTCGCGGATCGGCTGTTCGCGGGGAATCGTGGAAAGCGATCCGAAAATGGCCGAGAAAAAGCCAACCGGACGTTCAGGCATGTCATCCGGTGATCCAAACCGATCAGGACGCGGATCGATATAGACAAAACGCCGGTCAACTTCGCGCTGCGCCGGGCGCCCTTCCAATGCCTCGATTGCCCCTTCGAACGGGGCATTGATCAGCACCGAACCATCGATTAACGACACGTCTTCACTATCACCGGAACGCACATGGACCGGCATGATCCGTTCGAGGAAATCCTGCCGACCTGACCATACATGTCCGATATCAGCTGCCAATCTGTCGATTTCAGCCAATCGCAGCGGAGGAAACGCGCCCGGAAAACTCGCTGTTGCCCGCGCGGCGAAGATCAATTCCAACCGGTCCGCCAGGTTCTGGCCGCCAGCTATCGGCACCTTAGCGGAAAATGCGATCGGCATCCGGTGTTCGCTTTCCTCCACTACCGGGGGGCTATTAAGGCGCAGCAATTCCATATAGCCGCGGAAATCCGTCGCGGTCACATACAGATCGATCGGATGGCCTGGTGGCAGCAAGGGCTTTTCGGAATCCGTTTCCGCCATTTTTTCCAACGCATTATGCAGCAGTTTGGAAAACCCGAGGCCAGAAAATGGCGGCTCGAACCAGCGACCGCGAATAAAGCGGGATACCTTACGGCGAACCTCGGCCCGCGTTTCCGGCGCCACGCTTTCCGACACGGCATTACCTGGCCGCTTGAGCACCCACCAGGCAATCGGTTGCGCCCAGAATTTGGCGAACCGCCACATCGGGCGCGCATCGGGATGGAGCAATTTCTCGACATCGGCGACATCCAGCCACAAATCCGTCAGCGGTTCCAGCGACTGGCCGGAATGGAGCGCCTGCGCCAGGAATATCGCGTTGATTCCGCCGGCGCTTGCCCCCGACAATATATCGGGCAGAATGCGCAGCTTCAAATCATGTTCAGTCTCGACATATTCCAGAATCTCGCGGTAAACACCCTGCACTCCATCGGAAACGGGCGTACCATCGTGATAGGCGCGACTGGCGCGGGCCAGTTTCCAGATTTCCTTGGTGACGCCGTGCATATAGATCGCCAGGCTGACCCCGCCATAGCAAACCAGTGCAATCCGAAGTTCCTTTTGCCGCATCCCATCGCTTGTGACGGGAATTTTGCGCAATGGCAATTGCGTTCTATGTATGTTCCTACTATTGCCAGCCGATGGCCAAGACAAAGAAACGTTATATCTGCCAGGCTTGCGGCTCGGTTTCGCATCGTTGGCAGGGGCAATGCGCCGATTGCGCCGAATGGAACACGTTGCGGGAAGATGTTCCGGCAACCGTGTTTTCACAGAAGCATGATCTGTCCAGCGGGGGCAGGGCAGTCGAATTCGTGGCGCTGGATGCACCTGGCGAAGTGCTGCAGCGCCGCCCCACGGGCCTGGCAGAGTTCGACCGGGCACTGGGCGGCGGGCTGGTACCTGGATCGGCCATCCTGATGGGCGGCGATCCCGGAATCGGTAAGTCAACCTTGCTGCTGCAGGCGGCAGCGAAGATTGCCAGGGCAGGGGGCGAAACAGTCTATGTCAGCGGAGAGGAAGCTGCTGGGCAGGTGCGCCTGCGCGCCGCGCGCCTGGGACTTGCCGATGCTCCGATCAAGCTGGCGGCGGCAACATCGGTTCGAGACATTCTAACGACGATGAACGATATGGAACCACCCGCGCTACTGGTGATCGATTCGATCCAGACGATGCATTCCGACACTATCGAGGGCGCGCCGGGTACTGTCAGCCAGGTCCGAGGGTGCGCGTTCGAACTGATCCGATATGCCAAGGAACGCGGTACAGTACTGGTGCTGGTCGGCCATGTGACCAAGGAGGGCAGCATTGCCGGGCCGCGCGTGCTGGAACATATGGTCGATGTGGTGATGAGTTTCGAAGGGGAGCGCAGCCACCAGTACCGGATCCTGCGCGCACTCAAGAACCGTTTTGGCGCAGTTGATGAAATTGGCGTATTTGCCATGGCCGGGGCCGGGCTGGAGGAAGTTTCCAACCCGTCCATGCTGTTCCTTTCCGGCCGCGAGGCTCCCTTGGCCGGCAGCTCGGTTTTTCCTGCGCTGGAAGGGACACGACCAGTGCTGATTGAAATACAGGCGCTGATTGTCCGGTTGCAAAGCGGCGCCACCCCGCGTCGGGCCGTGGTCGGCTGGGATAACGGCCGCCTAGCGATGTTGCTGGCGGTGCTGGAATCTCGCTGCGGATTGAATTTCAGCTCGGCAGAAGTCTATCTTAACGTTGCCGGGGGATACCGCCTGTCTGATCCCGCCGCCGATGTCGCGGTAGCTGCGGCACTGATTTCGGCGTTGGCCGACAAGGCGTTGCCATCGGGCAGCACCTGGTTCGGAGAAATCTCGCTGGCGGGAGAAATCCGGCCCGTCGCACATGCCGGCCTGCGGCTGCGGGAATCGGCGAAATTGGGTTTCGACAAGGGGTTCGGGCCTGTTGCATCCGGCACACAAGGTGAAAACAGTGACCAGCATTCAGGAAAGACGGGGAAGAATTTATCTGGATTTAACTATCAGACGCTCTATCAATTGAGCAATCTCGTGGACCGGGTAATGTCCTCTTCTTAATTCAGGCCCAAGTCTATGACCGGTTTTGACATCATTGTGCTGATTATCGTCGGGGCCGCCGCGATCGGTGGTTTCTTGCGCGGTCTGGTGCAGGAAATCCTGTCGGTTGCCGCGTGGATTTTGGTAGTCTTTGCAATCCATTACCTGCATACACCGTTGTATACATGGATGGAACCGAGGATCGGGACACCATCAGGCGCAGCCGTACTGGCCTTCGCCGTGCTGCTGCTGATACCCTATGCTGCCATGAAGCTAATCGCCGGACGGGCCGGTGCGGCATCGCGTAATTCGATCCTTGGCCCGATCGACCGGGTGCTGGGTTTCGGCTTCGGCGCGATCAAGGGCGGAATTATCGTCGTATTGGCATTTTCGTTGCTGGTATTGGGCTATGACACTGCTTGGGGCGTTGCCGGACGTCCGACATGGATCACCACGGCCCGTTCCTACACACTTGTCGATGCCGGGGCCGAGGCGTTGGTCGAAATGATCGAGGGCCGCCGCGCCCAGTTACGCAGCAGTGATGCCGCCGTTGCCGGGCAATGAACGGATCAAGCGCGGCCAAGCTCTACACTCCCGACCTTCTGGGGCTGGCAGTCCAGCTTGCCGGTTATCCCAGTGAACCCGCATTCGGCCTGAAGGGCGAAGCACGTTCCCGCACATGTGGTAGCCGGATCGAAATCGACCTGTCGCTAGGTGATGATGGCCGCATCCAAAAAATCGGAATGCGGGTCACTGCCTGCGCGGTCGGACAGGCGGCGGCAGCCATTTTCGCGAATGCCGCCGAAGGTGAGACCGGCGAAGGGGTAGCAGCGGCGCTGCATGATCTCGAAAACTGGCTGAGCGGAACCGGTATCTTGCCTTGCTGGCCGGGGCTTTCCGCCCTTTCACCCGCCCGCGACCATGCGGGCCGCCACGGCGCGATTCTTTTGCCGTGGAAGGCCGCCGCCGCCGCGCTTTGCAAGGCTGGGCAAGCGGGTTAAAGGAGCCCGCGTTACAATTCGCGAAGAGGTAGCTTTGCGGGGTTGAAGTCGGGGGATGACGAGATAATGAACGATAGTTTTGCCGGACCCGGATCAACTGCAGCGGCGCACACGCCGACGGCCAAGGAAATCCGTCTGGTTATCGCCGCGTCATCCGCCGGGACAATCTTCGAATGGTATGATTTCTTCATCTACGGCACCTTGGCAGGGCTAATCGGTGCAGCGTTTTTCCCTTCGGACAATGAAACACTTGAAATGCTGCTGGTGTGGGCAGGCTTCGCAGTCGGCTTCGGATTTCGTCCCCTGGGCGCTATCCTGTTCGGTTTCCTCGGCGACAGATTGGGACGGAAATATACCTTTCTGGTTACGGTAACGCTGATGGGAATCGCGACAGCGGGCGTGGGTCTGATCCCGAGCGCGGCCACAATCGGGATTGCCGCCCCGATCATCGTGATCCTGCTGCGTGTGCTGCAAGGCCTCGCGCTGGGCGGCGAATATGGCGGCGCAGCAATCTATGTCGCCGAACATGCGCCCCCGGAAAAGCGCGGCTTTTATACCAGTTTTATCCAGGCCAGCGTGGTGGGCGGATTTTTGCTCAGCATCGCAGTCGTCCTGACGTGCCGGTTCCTGATCCCGGAGGATAATTTCATTGCCTGGGGTTGGCGTGTGCCCTTCCTGTTATCGATTATCCTGTTGGCACTTTCATTATGGATGCGCCTCAAACTGTCGGAAAGTCCGGTATTTCTGGCGATGAAGGAGGCTGGTGAAACCGCGGAAAATCCCTTTGTTGAAAGCTTTACTTACCCGGGCAACCCCAAGCGTATCTTTGTCGCATTGTTCGGTGTTGCCGGAATATTGACCGTGATCTGGTATACCGCATTTTTTTCCGGACTGTCGTTCCTGCGCGGGCCGATGCGGATGGACGAAGGCCTGGTCGAGACCATCATGCTGATCGCCGGATCAATGGCGCTCGGCCTGTATCTGATGGTCGGAAAGTGGTCCGATCGGGTGGGCCGCAAGAAACCGATCCTGATCGGCGGAATACTGACCCTGCTTCTGCTGTTCCCGATATTCTGGGGCATTGGCGCACTCGCCAATCCGGGCCTGCGCGATAGCGCCCGCGAAGCGCCGGTGATGATCGCCGGAACGGCGTGCAATTACAATCCTTTCGCGGATGATCAGGCCACCGATTGCGGCAAATTGTTGCAGGAAATGACATCATTGGGGGTTCCCTACACGGTGGAGGAATCAGCCACTCCGCCGGTTGAAGGTTCGCTGGCAACACTCGTCATGAATATCGGTGATGCCCGATATGACCTTTCGCAAGAGGTCGATCTGGGCGGCGGAGAGCGCAAGGTCTTCGTGCAAAGCTTGCTGCAGGGACAGGGTTATAGTTTCGAGCGGCAAACCCCGCCGATGTTGAATATCATCGGCATCATCGCCCTGTTGCTGTGCTTGGGCGGCCTGTCCGCGCTGACCTATGGTTCGGTAGCGGCCCTGCTGGCAGAAATGTTCCCGGCAAAGATCCGCTACAGCTCCATGTCGATCCCTTATCATATCGGCGCGGGCTATCTTGGCGGGTTCCTGCCGCTCATCGCTGCGTACATCGTGGCAACGACGGGCAATGCCTTTGCCGGCCTGTGGTACACTTGGGTAATCGTTGCTTTCGGCCTGGTCGTGGCCTGGTGGGGCATTCAGGACGGGCCGCCACGCGATTTCGATGAAAATGGTTGAATTACCTCCCCCAACACTGCGGCTGGGGCTGGATCATGCTGCGCTGGCGGACAATTGGCGCTGGCTTGACCGCTTATCCGGCAATGCGAAAGCGGGCGCGGCGGTAAAGGGCAATGCTTACGGGCTGGGGGTGGCCCATGTCCTACCCACCTTGATCGAGGCTGGCGCGCGCAATTTCTTTGTTGCCCATTGGAGCGAGGTTCCGGACGTAATTGCCCTTGCTGACCCGGGATCGGTTTCCGTCCTTCACGGGCCGATGAACTCGGCCGATGTCGCATTCGCGCGCGCGACTGGGGTGAAGCCGGTGCTCAACAGTCTGCACCAGGCCGCGCTATGGCTGGAAAGCGGCGGCGGTACTTGCGACGTGATGATCGACAGCGGGATCAACCGCCTGGGTATTCCGATGCAGGACATTGGCAATCCATCGCTCCAGTATCTGGAGATCGAGGTCTTGATGTCCCATCTGGCATCTGCGGACGAGGACAGCGCATTCAACGCGGTCCAGCTGGAGCGGTTCAGGGCCGCAGCGCAGGCAATACCAGCCAAAATACTGAGTTTGGCCAACAGCGCCGGAATCGCGCTGGGGCGTGAATATGGATTTGACCTGACTCGGCCAGGATTGGCCCTGTATGGCGGGGTTCCGCGGCCCGAACTGGCGGGCAAGATCAGCCAGGTCGCACGGCCAGAGGCGGTAATTCTGCAGCGCCGCCGGATCAGGACTGGTGACACCGTGGGCTACAACGCTCTCTTCACCGCGCCCGACGACATGGAAGTGGGCGTCGTTTCGCTGGGATATGCAGATGGCTTCCTGCGCTGCTGGACCGGGCGGGGTGCCTTGGCCTGCGGCGGTGTGCGCCTGCCCCTGCTGGGCAGGGTTTCGATGGATATGGTCGTAATCGACCTGTCTGCCGCGCCGCATTTGCGCGAAGGGGATTGGGTCGAGGTCCCCTATGATTTGCCAAAATCATCTGAAACAAGTGGCTTGTCGCAATATGAATTACTCACCGGCCTAGGGCAGAGATTCCGCCGTTAAGATGTTTTGAGGTGAATTTGTTGCACTGCACACATTGCAACTGCTACAATCAATATAATTATCATAGGTAGAGTCCCAAAATGGCCAAGCGCGATGCAAAAGACGGCGATACCGTCATCATAAAAAAATACGCCAATCGGCGGCTCTATAACACGAGTTCATCCAGCTATATCACGCTGGATGACTTGTCGAAGATGACGCGCGACGGGACTGATTTCAAAGTGCTCGACGCGAAAAGTGGCGATGATATTACCCATTCGATCCTGACCCAGATCATCATGGAAGAAGAAGCCAATGGCGAACATATGCTGCCAGTCAGTTTCCTGCGGGATCTGATCGCGATGTATGGCAATTCCATGCAGTCCATGATGCCGCATTACCTGGAAGCGGCGATGGTCAATTTCCGCGAAAACCAGTCGAAATTGCACGCTGCCTTGCGCCAGAATATCGGCACCAATCCGTTGACCAAACTGGCCGAAACCAACATAGCGATGATGCGCGCTGCAGCGCAGGCATTCATGCCCGGCTCCAATAACGGGGCGCAGGCGGGCGAAACACCGGCACAGCGTGAAGACAATTCGGAACTGACCGAGCTTCGCCAGCAAATGGCGGCAATGCAGAAGAAGCTGGATGAATTGAGCAAATAAGCTGCAGGCTTGACCGCTCGGACCGCCGCGCTAACAGTTTCAAAGCACAAATTTTCAGCACTATCCTGAACAGGAATTCCCGTGTCCAATATCCGCCACGCTCTGTCCGCGCGCCGCGCCGATGACTTTGCCGCATGGTATCAGGAGGTTATCAGTGCTGCCGATCTGGCAGAGGAATCCGGAGTGCGCGGATGCATGGTAATCAAGCCGTGGGGATATGGCATCTGGGAACGCATCCAACGCCTGATGGATGACCGGATCAAGGCCACCGGTCACGACAATTGCTATTTCCCGATCTTCATTCCGCTGTCGAATTTCGAACGGGAAGCGGAACATGTCGAAGGTTTCGCCAAGGAAATGGCAGTTGTCACCCACCACCGGCTGATTGCTGACGGAAACGGCAAGCTGATCCCAGATCCGGAAGCAAAGCTGGAAGAGCCGTTGGTAGTGCGGCCCACCTCCGAAACGATTATTGGCGATGCGATGGCGCGCTGGATACAGAGTTGGCGCGATTTGCCACTGCTGACCAACCAGTGGGCCAATGTCGTGCGATGGGAAATGCGGACCCGGATGTTCCTGCGGACCAGCGAATTCCTGTGGCAGGAAGGGCATACCGCGCATGAAGATGAGGCGGGCGCAAAGGAACATACGCTGCGGATGCTCGAAGTGTATCGCGCCTGCGCAGAAGAAGATCTGGCGATGCCCGTGATCGCTGGCGAAAAGCCTGAAAACGAACGCTTCCCCGGCGCGGTCGAAACATGGTCGATCGAAGCCATGATGCAGGACGGCAAGGCGCTGCAGGCCGGCACGTCGCATTATCTCGGCACCAATTTCGCAAAGGCATCCGGCATTCAGTATCAGGACCGCGAAGGCGGCCAGCAATATTGCCACACCACCAGTTGGGGCACCTCCACCCGCCTGATCGGCGGGGTCATCATGACCCATGGCGACGATGACGGGCTGCGCGTTCCGCCCGCAATTGCTCCGCATCAAGTGGTGATCCTGCCCATGCTGCGCGACAAGCCGGAAGACGAGGCGCTGCTGGCCTATTGCGAAACCTTGCGCGCGGCGATTGCCGGGCATTCTGCGCTGGACGAGAAGGTGCGCGTCCTGCTGGACAAGAAGCCGGGGAAAGCTGCGGCGAAACGCTGGGACTGGGTTCGCAAGGGTGCGCCGGTGATCCTCGAAATTGGCGGGCGCGACATGGAAAATGGCACGGTCAGCCTGCTGCGCCGTGACCGGTTGTGGGCGGAAAATGGCAAACCTGATTTCGCTGCACCCACGAAGGAAGATGCCGCCGCTTCGATTCCTGGATTGTTGGAGGAAATCCAGCGTGCATTGTTCGACGAGGCCGCCGCCCGCCGCGATGCGAATATCACCCGCGATATTACCACCATGGAAGCCTTGTCGGCATTCTACGATGATGCGGCAAAATATCCCGGCTGGGCCGAAGTTCAGTGGTCTCGGCCAACCGGGGCCGCGCTAGACAGTGTGGTCGAAAAGCTGAAAGCGCTGAAACTGACTGTCCGCAACGTGCCGATCGGGGGGGTGCCCGCCGATGGGGCCTGCATCTTCACCGGTGAAGCTGCGGTGGAACGGATTTACATCGCTCGGGCATACTGACCCGGCATATCCGGTCTTGCCAATCGGGCTTTAAGCATGGACATAGGGGCCATGCACAAAATCATGTTGGCAAGCGCCGCAGCGCTCGTTTCACTCATCACTTCCGCACCGCTGGCTGCGCAGGATCACCCTGCCGATCAGGTTTCCGAAGATCGGCTACGCGCCGACATCGATGCGCTGGTTGGCTTTGGCACGCGGCATACCATGTCGCTGCAGGACCATCCGACGCGCGGAATTGGCGCTGCCCGGCGATGGGGCGAGGGTGAATTTCGCAAGGCCAGTGCAGCCTGCGGCGGATGCCTGGAAGTGGCCCTGCCGGAACGCATGGTGCAGGGCCGCCGGATTGCCGAACCGACACGGCTGGTCAATGTCGTCGCCATCCAGCGCGGCACCGAACGCCCCAATGAAGTCATCATCGTGCAAGGCCATATCGACAGCCGCGTCAGCGATGTTCTGGATGCCACCAGCGATGCGCCCGGTGCCAATGATGATGGATCAGGCACCGCCCTGGTGGTAGAGGCCGCACGCGTACTTTCCGGCAGGAAATATCCCACAACCATAGTCTATGCACTGCTTTCAGGCGAGGAGCAGGGGCTGTATGGCGGGCAATTGATGGCGGATTATGCGGCGCAGCAGGGCTGGACCGTGAAAGCCGTGCTCAATAATGACATCGTTGGCGGCAGTTGCGGCTCGGACGGTTATTGCGATGAAGGCCATGTCCGCGTGTTCTCCGAAGGCCCGCGATCCGATGCGAGCGATGCCTTGCGCGCCGATATGCGCCGCAACGGCGGGGAGAATGACAGCCCGAGCCGCAACCTGTCCCGGTGGCTGGATGCGCTTGCGGATGAAACTGCCGGCGGGCTGGATGTCCGGCAAATCTGGCGCACCGACCGGATGGGCCGCGGCGGGGACCAGATTCCGTTCCTCGAAAAAGGCTATCCAGCGATACGGTTTTCCGTCGCGGTAGAGGATTACGATCATCAGCATCAGGATTTGCGCGTCGAAAATGGCATTACCTATGGCGACACGCCGGATGAGATGAACTTCCCTTATCTGGCCAAGATCACCCAGCTCAACGTCCGCGCGCTGGACCGGTTGGCCCGCACGCCACTGCCCCCTGCACCGGTTGCGGAGGCGGCGGTGCAGACCTTTACCTCGCTCACATGGAACGAAGTGCCCGGCGCGATCAATTACACAATCTGGAAACGGCGGACCGATATGCCCGCATGGGAGGCCGACCCGGTGATCGAGAATGTGGTCGCAACCAGCGCCAATCTGGAGGGCGTCCGCGGCGATGACTGGTTCTTCGGGGTCAGTGCGCATGGCACTGATGGTTCGATGAGCCCGATTGCCAGCGCGGTGCCGGGCGGTGCGTTCACCCCGCTGGCCGAAGCCAGAGAATGATTCTTCTTTAGAAGCTATTGATTGCCCGTACGCCCTGCAGGCTGCATAGGATAGGCATGTCCAAACCACCCCACAAATCCGCCCCCCGCAAGGCCCGCCCGCAGCACGCAGCTGGCAGGAATACCCACCAGGGCATGCCTTCGCCCGCTCAGATCATCGAGTTCATCCAGACTGCCGATGGGATCGCGGGAAAGCGCGAGATTGCCAAGGCATTCGGTCTCAAGGGGCAGGAAAAGATCGCGCTGAAGAAATTGCTCAAGGATATGGCCGAAGAAGGCCTGATTGACGGGCGCAAAACGGCCTATCACAGGCTTGGCGGCGTGCCCAAGGTCACCGTATTGCGCGTGGTCGAGATCGAGGATGGCGAGCCGTTTGCCATTCCCGACAATTGGCAGCCCGACGATGCGGTACCTCCGCCGCGCCTGCGGGTGATCGAAGCGAAAAAGGGCGGCGCACGCCAAGCCGCCTTGCGCAGTGGTGACCGTATCCTGGCGCGGACCGAGGAAACGGGCGGCGGCTGGCGGGCCCATGTCATGAAAAAATTGCCTGCCAAGACCGAAGGCATGATGGGCGTTGTGGAACTGGACGCCAAGGGCAAGGCATGGCTCGCCCCGGTCGATAAGCGCGTGCGGCAATCCAGCGCAATTGCCGACCTTGGCGGCGCGAAGGAAGGCCAGCTGGTCATGGCCGAACCGGCGGGCAAATCGCCGCGTCCCGGCGTGAATGTGATCGAAGTGCTGGGCGATCCACTGGCACCGAAAAGCTTCAGCCTGATTGCGATCTCCAAACACGGCATTCCCAATGTTTTCGGCGATGACACCCTGACCGAGGCCGAACTGGCGGCGAAACTGCCGGTCAATGCCGAAACCCGGGAGGATTTGCGGCACCTGTCGATCGTGGCGATCGACCCTGCCGATGCGCGCGATCACGATGATGCAATCTGGGCCGAGCCTGACGGGAAGGGTGGGTTCCGCGCGCTGGTGGCGATTGCCGATGTATCCTATTACGTCCGCCCCGGCGGCGCGCTCGACCGAGAGGCGCGCAAGCGCGGCAATTCGGTCTATTTCCCCGACCGCGTGGTGCCCATGCTGCCTGAAATTCTAAGCGCCGATGTCTGTTCGTTGCGGCAGGGCGAAGACCGCGCGGCGATGGCCTGTCACATGGAAATTTCCGGCGAAGGCAGGATCACCAGCTGGCGTTTCACCCGCGCGATTGTGCGGATCGATCAAGTCATCGCCTATGAAGATGCGCAGGAAAAGATCGACAGCGGCAAGTCTGCCGATAACCTCGCCAATCTGTGGCAATGCTGGAAAGTTCTGGCCGATGCCCGCGCAAAGCGTGACCCGCTCGAACTGGACTTGCCTGAACGCCGGGTAATGCTGGACGATCAGGGCAAGATTGCCGAGATCGCCATTCGCGAACGGCTGGACGCGCACCGGGTGGTTGAAGAATTCATGATTTCAGCCAACGTGGCAGCCGCCAAGGCGCTGGAAAGCAAGACCGCGCCAGTGGTCTACCGCGTGCATGAAGTGCCAAGCCGGGAAAAGCTTGTCGCATTGCGCGAATATCTGGAAACATTCGGAAAGAAATTGGCGCTGGGGCAAGTCATCACCCCATCACTGTTCAACCGGATGCTGAAAGACGTCACCGACGAATCCGAAAAAGCGCAGGTGATGGAAGCGGTCTTGCGCAGCCAGACGCAGGCCTATTACGGCCCCAACAATGCCGGGCATTTCGGTCTGTCGTTGGGTTCCTACGCCCATTTCACATCCCCCATCCGTCGCTATTCGGACCTGCTGGTACACCGGTCGCTGGTGGACGCGTTCAAGCTAGAACAGCCAAAGCCAAAATCATCCCTGCCGCCGCTGTCGGGGCTGTCCGACCGGGACCGCGATGATCTGTCGAAGATTTCCGAGGCAATCAGCGGGACGGAACGCCGCGCGATGGAGGCTGAGCGCGATACTATCGATCGGTACGTCGCCGCATGGCTTTCGGCGCGGGTTGGCGAAACCTTTGAAACCCGCATTACCGGCGTTCAGAGCTTCGGCTTCTTCGCTACCATCGTGGGGCTGGGGGGTGACGGCCTGGTGCCTGTTTCGACGCTGGGTTCGGATTATTACAATTACGACGAATCCGCGCGCGCACTGGTTGGCGAACGATCAGGCACCCGGTTCGATACCGGCCAAAAACTGGAGCTGATCCTGGCGGAGGCAAATCCGCTGACCGGGGCGCTCAAATTCCAGTTGCCAGAAACGGATGGACAGGCGATCGAACCACGGGGCAATCGCTCAGGCCCAAAGCGCGCCGGTGATACTGGCGGCAAAGGGCCGAAAACAGGCAAATTCCGCAGTGAATCTCGCGGCCGGCCCGGCAATATCCGCCATCAGGGCCGCACCAAAAAACGCTAGGCCAGGCGGTCGATATCCTCCGCCGAAAATGAACCGGGCACGATATATAGCGGGCAGGGTAGCGAACCTGCATGGGCGGAAAAATGCGAGATAAGGGGGTTTGAGCCCCCCTCGCTGGTTGCACCAAGTACCAATGCCGCCACTTCGGGATGTTCGGCGAGATATTCCTTGATGACTGCCTGGCCCGATCCGGTCCGCACCGCGATACTGGGCATTTTCCCGCTTTCGGAAAACAGGCTGCCGGCTGCGCTGCTGGCCATGACCTCTGCACGGTCATAGGCCTCCTGCTCGATGGTCGCCTGGACCCCGCCGAACGCGTTGAAATTCTGTTTTGCAACGAGCGCCAGAATATGCACGGAGCCGCCACTGGCAGCTGCCCGGCGCGACGCAAAGCGCAGCGCAACGCGCGCCTCGTCCGTCTCGTCCATGATCACCAGATAGACCCGCATTCGAATTCTCCCTTGCCGAACTATCCGATGAAAACGTATTCGGTGCAAGAACCTTGCCCCCTGGCGGCAAATTGGCCAGAGGTTATCCAGACCAATTTACAGGATCCGTAGATCACCCATGCCAACACCGATCAAGATGCCCGCCCTGTCCCCCACCATGGAAGAAGGCACGCTCGCACGCTGGCTCGTCAAGGTTGGCGACAAGGTCAGTTCCGGTGACATCATGGCTGAGATTGAAACCGACAAGGCGACAATGGAATTCGAAGCGGTTGACGAAGGTACGATCGTCAGCATTGATGTCAGCGAAGGCTCCGAAGGCGTGAAGGTCGGGACTGTTATTGCAACGCTCGCCGGGGAAGATGAGGATGTTTCGGAAGCCGCCGAAGCGGCTCCTGCCCCAGCGAAATCCGAAGAAAAACCCACTCCCGCAGCAGCACCTGCCGCAGCCCCGGCACCTGACGCAACACCGGCGCCAAGCCCTGCGCCCGCGCCATCAGGGGACCGGATCATTGCTTCTCCTCTGGCAAAACGTATTGCCGGGCAAAAGGGCATCGATCTGGCGGAGGTGACCGGATCAGGCCCCAATGGCCGGATTGTAAAGGCGGATGTCGAAGACACGCAAGCAGGCGCGCCAGCTGGCGTGGCCGCCGCACCATCCCCCGCCGCAGCCGCCTCTGTCCCGTCGTTGAAAATCCCCGATTTCGGCATCCCCTTCGAAGCGGTGAAGCTCAACAATATCCGCAAAACCATCGCGCGCCGCCTGACAGAGGCAAAGCAGACGATCCCGCATATTTACCTTACGCTTGATGTTCGGCTCGACGCGCTGCTCAAATTGCGCGGCGAGCTCAACGCGGCGCTCGAATCGCAAGGCATCAAACTGTCGGTGAACGATCTGCTGATCAAGGGGCTGGCCAAGGCGCTGATGCAGGTACCATCCTGCAATGTCAGCTTTGCAGGCGATGAATTGCGCAAATATTCGCGCGCTGATATTTCGGTAGCGGTTGCCGCGCCGTCCGGCCTGATCACACCGATCATCGTAGATGCCGGCAGCAAGTCGATCTCCACGATTTCCACCGAGATGAAGGAATTGGCCGGCAAGGCGCGCGACGGCAAATTGCAGCCGCATGAATATCAGGGCGGCACAGCCAGCCTGTCCAACCTCGGTATGTTCGGGATCAAGCAATTCGACGCCGTGATCAACCCGCCGCAAGCGATGATTCTGGCCGTCGGCGCGGGCGAGAAACGACCAGCAGTGGTCGATGGCGCCTTGTCTGTCGCCACAGTGATGAGCGCCACCGGCAGTTTCGACCACCGCGCCATTGACGGGGCGGACGGCGCGCAATTGATGCAGGCATTCCAGCACATCGTGGAGAATCCACTCGGATTGGTGGCGTGAAGCGAGTGGGCCTGACAGCGTTTGCCATCATCGCGGTGCTGGTGCTGACCAGTGCCCCGTCCGCACACCCGGTCGAAGAACCCATCCGGACTCCGCTAGTCGGCCTTGAGGGTCCTCAAACGGATGCGTGCCCCGGTATCGGCCGGGTCAATAGTCTCGAACCGCGCAAGGGCGATCTGCTGCGTGTTCGCGCAGAGGCCAATGAAGTCGCCAAGGTGACTGATGAACTTGCGGTGTCCACATTGGTCTGGTTGTGCGAAGCGGACGAGGATTGGCAAGGGATTGTCTATCCCAAAGGCGAATTTCAGGAATTGGGCGATTGCCGCGTCAGCAGCGCGCTCGCCGCACCCGAACCCTATAGCGGCCCCTGTCATTTTGGCTGGGTAGAAGCGAAATACGTTGAACTTGTTGCGGGTTAAGCTGCACGGTGCCGTACAATTGCCAAAGGAGTGCAAATGGCTTCCCAATATGATGTGATCGTTCTTGGTTCGGGCCCCGGCGGCTATGTGGCGGCGATCCGCTGCGCGCAGCTGGGTCTGAAGACTGCGATTGTGGAGCGGGAGAATCTGGGCGGCGTCTGTCTCAATTGGGGTTGTATCCCGACCAAGGCACTGCTGCGTTCGGCGGAAATTTTCCATTATATGCAAAATGCTAAGGATTACGGTCTGGCGGCCAAGGAAATCGAGGCTGACCTGGATGCAGTGGTCAAGCGTTCGCGCGGGGTGGCCAAGCAGCTGAGCCAAGGCATTGCGCATCTGATGAAGAAGAACAAGATCACCGTCCATATGGGCGAGGGGACCTTGAAGGATGCGGCGACCCTGGAGGTAAAAGCCGAAAAAGGCAGCGAGACACTCACCGCCAAACACATCATTGTCGCCACCGGGGCAAGCGCACGCGATCTTCCCTTTGCTCCAGCCGACGGAGAACGCATCTGGACCTACCGGCACGCGATGGTTCCGCCCGAAATGCCGACCAAGCTGCTGGTAATCGGATCGGGCGCAATCGGCATAGAGTTCGCAAGTTTCTACAACGATATGGGAGCGGAAGTTACCGTGGTGGAAATGCTCGACCGGATTGTTCCTGCCGAAGATGCGGACGTATCGACATTCCTGCAAAAGTCGCTGACCAAGCAGGGGATGAAAATCCTCACTGCGACCGGCCTTGAAGACCTGAAAGCCACAGCAAAGGGTGTTACCGCGAAGATCAAGGGTAAAGACGGCAAGGTCACGACCGACGAATTCAGCCATGCCATCGTCGCGATCGGTATCCAGCCCAATACCAAGAGCATTGGTCTGGAAAGTGCCGGAGCAAAAATGGACCGCGGTTTTATCCAGATTGACGGTTACGGGCGTACTGGCACCCCCGGTCTATGGGCAATCGGTGATTGCGTGCCAGGCCCATGGCTGGCGCATAAGGCCAGCCATGAAGGCGTAACCGCTGCCGAGGCCATTGCGCAGGAAATGGGCAACAAGGACGTTAACCCTCACCCGCTCGACCGCAACGCGATCCCCGGCTGCACCTATTGCCATCCGCAGGTCGCAAGCGTTGGCCTTACCGAAGCCAGGGCCAAGGAAGAAGGACATGAGGTGAAAGTCGGCAACTTCCCCTTCATCGGCAATGGCAAAGCTATTGCGCTGGGTGAGGCGGAAGGCTTCATCAAGACCGTATTCGACGCGAAAACTGGCGAGTTGCTCGGCGCGCATATGGTTGGCGCGGAGGTTACGGAATTGATCCAGGGCTATACGGTTGGAAAAGTCCTGGAAACGACCGAAGTGGAGCTGATGGGCACTATTTTCCCGCATCCAACGCTAAGCGAAATGATGCATGAAAGCGTGCTGTCTGCCTACGGAAAAGCGATCCACATCTAGTCATTTGGAACTGAAGTAGATGTCATTGTATATGCTCTTGTCGGACAGGCAGGAGCATTCATGATGGTCGGTAAACAAGCGGATTTGGTTATATTGAGCGGCACGGACCGGTTTTTCTCGAAGCGCAGGTCCGGCGGCACAAAGCACCGCGTTCGCTTTCGGATCGCTGCCGGATGGTGCTGCTGTGTGCAGATGGCTCCGGAGCAAGCAAGTTGCCGCTCGCCTCGGTATCCACGAGCACACAGTTGGCAAATGGCGCCGCCGGTTCGTTCAGGGTGGCATTGAGGGATCGACTGACGAATATCGTGCGGGCCGACCAAGAACAGTTCGGATGCACAAGTATACCCCGTCTACCTCAGGATCCGAAAATCTGCAGGATTGATGACGCGGAAGTTGTCGGTGACCTGATCGCAGAAGGCGTGCCAGTTTTTGGGCACGTTTTGAGTTAGGAACCCCATTATGGCTGCCCTGAAATCGCGCGCCGTTGCGTAGCTTTGGTTGTGGGTGACGTTCTTGTGCATCACTCCTCATAACCGCTCGATCGGGTTGAGGTGGGGGCTGTAGGTCGGCACGAAATGAAGCCTGATGCGCTGACCTTCGCGGGCTAGCCATTCCTGCACCAGCCGGGCATGATGGTAGCGGGCGTTGTCGAGGAAGACGTGGATCAACCGCCGCGACGGATGGGCGGCAAGGATCGCGATGAGCAGCAGGATCGTGCTTTGCGCATCGACGGTGAGGACATCGAGCATCTGGGTCTTGCCGGTCTCGAGGTCGATGGCGCCATGAATTCACCCGGTCACGGCCGCTGCTGGGCGTGATCGCTACCGCCTCGCCCGTGGGTGCCCAGCAGCCCACCGCACGGACCTGATGGGTCGGATGTACCGCGTCGACGAACACCACCGCCTCGTCGTTCTCAAGGCCGCACATCAGCCGGTCATAGTCTGCGATGAACGCCTGCTGCCTGGCCGCGTCCAGCTTGCCCGACACCATCGCAGGCTTGCGGTACG
>JBGSJO010000050.1:0-89297 GCA_041741895.1 Pontixanthobacter sp. | reverse complement strand
GGTCGGTGGCATCTGCATACACACGATCAAAAAAGACGCGCTGTGCTCCCATTGTAAAAAGGCGATCGATCAATTGGGCGTCCTGGCCTCGGCTAGGTTCGTTTGATCCTAAGGCGTTAAGCGATTTGTCGTCGAGCATTACGACCAGCACTTCACCATCTGCCGGATGCATTCGCACCGCCGCTCGCAGTGCTCGGAATGTGTCTTCCGCAGGCAGTGGAAGATCTATTGCGCCAGCTACCAGCCCCAATCCAATCGCCCAGAGAGCGATGCGCCGGCGCGTGTTCATTGATTTCACCGCCCCGCTTCTCCGCCAAAAGGCGAGAGAGCTGAAAGCCTTGCGCACTTGGCCTCCGATTTGGCGCAGCCGGTTCTCCAGCGTTGGTGCGACGATGTTTGCCATTCAGTGCGGCCGCCTGACCGACTCTCCTCAGATAGTTATGAGCGCCTCCTATTCACCAAAATGACAAACATTTCGTAACTTTACCTCCGCACCAGTTGCGACGACGATTGTGAGGCATCTAAGATAAAGTTCGCGGTACGCGGATTCTGAGCACGCCAGCCCAAATCCGTTACGCGCGAGACCTCGGCGATGCGCAGGCCTATGACCCTTTGGAAGCAGAGCGGATTTTCGATGAGGTGCACGCTTAACTGCCGAGCGCTTATCTCAACATACGATTAAAGAAGCGTGGTTATTATGCACCCTTATACCGCATATTTCCAACATTTATTTCGGGGGAAATAGCTGATTCCATCCGCCTTTACTGGCGTTCCATTCCAGGCGTCGGCATGGCATCACCGGACGCAGAGCCCGCTCGAAAACCCAGACGGATGGTAGTGCCTCCGCAGGCCGAGCATTCGAGTGTGAAGTCGATATCGTTACGGTCGCACAACCTGCGGACGATCGACAGGCCAAGTCCGTGGCCGGCGCTCTCTTCGCCTTTGGCGAAAGGTTGGTAGATCATTCCGGACACGCTGTCCGGAATCCCAGGCCCGGTATCGGCGATTACAAGTTCATCACCCTGCGCCTGAATGGATATTTTCCCGCACCGGCTGTGCTGAAATGCGTTTCCGATCAGATTGTCGAGGACGATCGCCGCCGCCGTCAGGTTGACCCAGATGATCCGGTCTTCCGCCACGACGATGCAAACGTTTTGGTCGGCTCCGTCGAACCGCTCGCTCGCGCGTAATACCGCAGTTTCGACTAGAGGTAGGAGCGGCACATTTTCAGGCTGTGGCGTGGAATTTTCTTCCCGGGCAAGCAACAGCAGCAGATCGATGGTCCGTTCCATTTCGCGCGCCGCCTCGGAAATTCGGCGCATCGGTCTGGATACCTCCAGAGGAAGATTTCGCTGTGCCTCGATCAGCTCGGCGGCGCTCCGGATCACGGCCAGCGGCGTGCGCAGTTCATGGCTGGCATCCCGCGTGAACCGGCTTTCACGCTCGACGAACGCGCGAATGCGGTCGAACGCCCGCTCCAGAGTCGCGGCCAGCAGGCCGATCTCGTTGGCGGGAAACGCCTCGGCGGAAACGCGGGGGATCTGATCGGCGGCGGTGCCTGACAAGATCCCGGCCAGGCGGGTCAGCGGCTCTGTGGCGCGATTGGCCAGCCAGTAACCGAGCAGTCCCGTTGCCAGCAGAAGCCCGGCCATCCAGAGCACCAGAAAGACCAGCATCTCTTCGCGGATGGGGCGGACAACCAGATGCCCGCTGACTTCCGCCACAATGTAGGCCGTTCCCCCGGAACCGGGCAATGCGAACTTCCTGACGTGATAATGGCGGCCGGAATCGCCGGAAAATTCCCCGCGGCCGCTCTCTGCGCCATACTGCCCGCGCAGATCGGGGGGAAAGGCGGCTGGATCGCGGTAGAGTTCGACATAATCGCGCGCGGGCCGATCGAGCTGGCCGTATTGGCGCCAGTGGGCCTTTTGATGGGCCATCTCCTCGCTGAGCGCATCATCGAAAAGACTGTCTTCGATCACATAGGCGAACAAGAAGCTGAAAAACCCGAACAGCAGGCAAGCGGCAGTCGTCATCGCGAGAAAGCTGGCGATGATGCGGCGGCGCAGGCTTAATTGATTCTGGCTCATTCGTCTGCTACCAGGCGGAAGCCGATGCCATGCACAGTCTCGAGCATCGGCGTGTCGAATGGCTTGTCGAGAACCTGGCGGAGCAGATGCACATGGCTCCTGAGTGCGTCCGAATCCGGCGGATCATCGCCCCACAACCCTCGGCTCAGTTCGAAACGGGGGACCGGGCGGGGATAGGCTTCGGCCAACAGCAGCAGGATCCGGTAAATCAGCGGCGTAAGGCGCAATTGCCGACCTTCGCGGTGCGCGATACCGTTCTGCCGGTCAACCTTGAGCGTTCCGATCGTCAGGGCATGATCGGCACCCAGCCGGTGACGCTGGGAAAGCGCACGGCACCGCGCGGCGAGCTCCGCAAGGGCGAAGGGCTTGATCAGATAATCGTCCGCACCCGTGGCGAAGCCTTGCAGCTTGTCGTCCAGCGTGTCCCTGGCGGTCAGCATCAGCACGGGGACGTGACGCAAGGCCTTCTCGCGCAATTGGCGGCATAGCTCCAGCCCGTCCATGCCCGGAAGCGCGAGATCGAGAACAATGACATCGAAGGAATTGTGGAGAGCGAGCCGCAGTCCGGCCCGGCCATCGCAGGCGAAGTCCAGGCGGTGGCCAAGAGGTTCGAGATAGTCGGCGATGTTCCGGCAAAGCGCCTCGTTGTCTTCGACAAGCAATATGTCCAAACCCTGTCGCACCGTCTGTGTCACTCCGTCATCGCCGCCAGCCGCTTATTCGCTTCTTCCATGTCGGGCCCCTGCGCCAGCAATTTTTCGGCATGCCTGCCCTTTTAATCCGTTCGGCTTTGCCTGTGCCGGCCCCCGGCCATGGCAGGCCCAGCCACCGATTTTCAAATTGAAGCGCTGAAAATTCCTATGTGAAACTCCCGAAGCCTTGGCGCGAGCATTCTGCCGGAAGGGGTGTGAAGCGAATGTCAAATAGCGAAACAGCAGCTCGGGCCCTTGTCGTTCACCCCTGTGTCACAGCGATGCCTCGGACAAAGGCGGCCAAGTGGTTCGGCGGAACCAAAATTTCATCGTTCTGTAATTTGACCTTCATTTGACCTTGCCTCGGGCATGGGTCTGCGAAAGCAAAGGGGCAGACCATGCGCAATACCATCGAACTAAATGATATCAGACATCATTTTGATACGGCCAGTGAAAGAATCGAGTTATTCTGCGGCCTTTCGCTTACTATCCGTGCGGGCGAAACACTGGCGATCGCCGGGCCATCGGGGGCGGGCAAATCCAGTCTGTTGTCGATCGCGGCAGGTTTGGAGATACCGGCTGGCGGCGAGGTGTGCTTCACAATCGACGGTGCCGAGGTGGACGCGCTGACGATGCGCGCCAATTCCGGATTCATTTTCCAGCAGTTCCATCTGATGCCGGAGCTCGATGCGATCGGCAATCTGGCGTTGCCGCTCCGGCTGAAGGGCAACCGGGACGCGTTCGACATCGCCGCAAACTGGCTCGACAGGGTGGGGCTGAAAGATCGTGCGCGGCACCGGCCCCACCAATTGAGCGGCGGGGAGCAACAGCGCATCGCAGTCGCGCGGGCCTTTGTCACCGCGCCGCGGTTTATCTTCGCGGACGAGCCCACCGGCAATCTGGACATGCACACATCCGAAAGCGTGGCAGGGCTGATGTTTGACTTTGCAAGGGAGACAGCCTGCGGCCTGGTGATCGTGACCCACAGCAGACGGTTGGCGAGCCGTGCAGACGTAAGCCTGTTTCTGGAAGTCGGGCGGCTGGAGGCTGCGGCATGAACAGGTTCAGTCTGATCCTCGAGAATATCCTGCGCGACCTGAAGGACGCAGACGGGCGCATCAGCATGGCCACGCAAACGGCACTGCTTTTCTTTCTCATGACACTGACCCTAACCAGTGCATCAATCCAGAATTATCTGGCCGAAAATCTCGACCAGATGTTGGGCTCTGATCTGGTGATTGAAGCCCATGCTCCGCTCACCAAGGGTGACGAGGCCGAACTGAGATCGCTGGCGCGCGGTGTTTCGGTCACGCAGCTTTCCGAGATCACCTTTACGCATCAGGATGATTGGGCCCGCGTGCAATTGAAACTGGTGGATAATGCCTACCCGTTGCAGGGCAATCTCCAGATTGGCGACACACCGGCGGCCACGCAGCGTGCAGTCAGCCGGGGGCCGGGCGTTGGCGAGATCTGGCTCGATTCGCGGCTCGCCATCGATCTGAACACGAAGGTGGGCGATATCCTCACGATCGGCGGCACAGATTTGCGTCTCGGCGCGATTCTGTTCCATGAACCCGACCGCATCATGGAAGGCCACAGCGTGGCCATGCGTGCCATGGTGCATGCCAAGAGCCTTGACGGCAACTCGATCCTAAACAGTGGAGCCCTGACCCGCTATCTTATTACTGCGGATGAAAACCAGCAGGTGGCGATCGAAAATTGGGCCGCTGATACGCTGCCCGGCACCACCCTGCTCAAGAAAATCGGCGGCAAACACCCACTTGCCGGGTTCTGGCAGCGGACCGAGAATTTCCTCGGCCTGGCTTCTGTGATCCTGTTCTTCATGGGTGCTGTCGCTCTCGATATGACCAACCGCCGCTGGCTTGCCAAATTGCGCTATCGGCTCGCCATTTATGCAAGCTTTGGCACATCTACGCGAACCGGCATGATGATGGCGCTGGGTGAATGGCTGGCCGGTTTCATTCTGGCGGCCTTGCTCGGCAGTGCGCTGGCGGCATTCGCCTACGGACTTATCGTCGCCGAATTGCAAGGCTATTTCCCGGGGCTTCGAGCCCCCTGGCATTGGGCGCCTGCGTTGAAGACGATCGGCCTTGTCTTTCTGCTGCTGCTGGCGCTTCAGGTTCCCAGCTTCATCCAGCTGTCGCGCGCGTCGTTGCTTTCGCTGATCCGCAATCCGGCCGAAAACAGCTACGTGTGGCATCGGCTGTTTTGGAGCATCATTTCAGTCACCTTGCTGGCCGCCGCCTATTCCGACAATTGGTTGCTGACCGGCATGACGCTGGCGGCCATTGCCGTGGCCCTTACCCTGATGGTGGTGCTGACCTGGGCCGTAATCCGGCTGGGTGATCTGTGGGGGCGCAGACGCACCGGCCTGCTTCCCTTCGCCTTTTTCATCATGCGCCAGCGCCTGTTTGCCAAATCGGCGCAGGTGCTGGGCCTGGGATTGTGCGGGCTTCTCCTGCTATTTACTTTGATGCTGATGCGTGACCTGGGCACGACGATGGAGGGCTTCAGCCGTAGCCATGATGGTAATCTGGTAATCTCCGAAGCCCAGGCAGATCAGATCGACGGGATCCAGCGTTGGGCATCCCGCACGGGCAGCAGTGTCCGCAGCCTGCGCCCGTTTGTGTCGGCACAGCTGATTGCGGTGAACGGCGAAAATCTGTCGGAATATACGCAGACACCCAGCGGCTCACTTGCCACTCTCAAAGACCCCATCCGGCTGAGCTGGACCGACGATGTGCCCCGGAACAACCGCCTCGCCAGCGGCAATTGGTGGTCGGCCGGCACAGGCAACTGGCAGCAGGTTTCCGCTGAACTAGAAGTAATGACAGACATGGGTTTCAGCTTTGGCGACAGGCTGACCTACCAGATTGGCGGCAAACCCTATGACTTTACGCTGGTTGCAAGCCACGCATACCAGCCGGGCGGGGGATCGATCACCTTCTGGTTCCAGGTTCCGCTGTCGGCCAGGGCGCATATCGATGCGCCTAACCAATTTATGGGCAGCATGGAATTGCCGGAACCAGCGTGGGATGCGCTTGCCGACCTGTGGCAGCAATACCCCACCCTCTCGCTGCTCCCGCTTCGGGAACTGACCGAACGGTTCGACCAGACGCTCGACATCGTCACGAAAGTGACAAGCGGCTATGCAGCCATGGTGCTGTTATTGGCGCTGTTTGTGCTCGCGGCGTCAGTCAGCGGATTCAGCGCCGATGACCGCCAGAAAAATGGCCTGCTGATGAGCATGGGGCTCAGGGACGCGGATTGCCTGCGGCTGAATTTCTATGACTGGAGCGTCACTGCCTTAATCGCCGCAACGGGTGCAGTCGTCGGCACCTGGAGCGCAGGGATGCTGATTTATCAAGAGCAGTTCGGGATGGTTTACAATCCAGACCTGGTGTGGGTGGCAGGGACGGTCTGTGCCATGGTGGCGACCGTGTGCGCCGTAGGCTACTTGGCCTGCCGTCAGAGCCTCAGGGTCTCGGTTCGGGACCTGCTGGCGGCATAGATCACCGCCCATTGTGTGGCTGAGCCTTTTTTGCCTTGGGCCGAGAAGCACGGTGCATTTGACAGCGATTTGACATGGGATCGGCCATTTCATTCTCGATAATCAGGAGATTGAAAATGAAAACACCGCGCAATTTCTGGATGGTGGCCGTTGTCGTGATGACCATCTTTTTTGGCAATACGGCTGGGTTCGCCCACACCCGAATTCAGCAGCTCGCGCTCGAGGCCGGTGACGGAGGCCGGATCACCGGTTTCGTTATGCAAGATGCGAGCGCCGCAAAGGATGCGCCTCTGGCGATCCTCATGCACGGAATGACCGGATCGAGTTTGCAGTGGCTTGTAGAGGACAATGCCACAGGCGGCGACGATATATCCGCTGATCTCGTGGCAAGGGGGTACCGGGTCGTAGGGCTGGATGCACGTTCGCACGGTGGGCGCAAGGACGAGATGCTTCCTATCGAGCGGGTTGAAAATCTTCGCGCCGGTAAATCGGAGGCGTATCTGGCAATGATCAACGGTACGCTGAACGATTATGATGTGCTGCTGGAAGACGTAAAACGCAGATTTGGCCAGCCTAAGCATATACTCGTCTTGGGATACAGCATGGGCGCACAAATGTCTGTGCTGTTTGCTGCCAAGCACGAAGAAGTAAGCCATATCATCACTCTGGTTCCGCCTGCGGTGAAAGATGCCCCTTCTGTTTCGCCAGTAAACCATGCCCACAAAGTGCAGGCCGATTGGCTGTTGCTGACCGCGAGCCAGGATCAATATTCAAGCAAGGCCGATAATGATGCGCTGGCCAAAGCGGCCGGCGGCAATGTCGACCGGATCGAATTTGACAGCCCCCACATGTTGCCGCGCGACTACGTGCATTCAGTGATCAGCTGGGTTGCAAACATCAAGACGGACAAGGTTCCGGTCCAATAGGCCCGAATGGTATAATGCCGCAGGAACAGCTCGTCCTGGGGGTGACCGCATGTGACCGTGAACATCACAAAGGCGTGATCCCACTAAGGCAAAATTATAGTTGGCCTGGTTATGCTGCTCCCGACCGATCCAGGGCCCGTCTTCAGCTGCTCGGCACCCCATTTGCCGCGATCACGCTTTGATAGAAAAGTGCGCTGTCCTTCAGGGTTCGCTGCTGGCTTTCAAAATCAACGTGGATGATCCCGAAGCGCTTCGAGTAGCCCAATGACCACTCCAGATTGTCGAACAACGACCATACCATATAGCCGCGGACATCGACACCGGCCGCAATTGCGTCGGAAATCGCGGTGAGGTGGGCTTTCAGGTACGCAATTCTCAACGGATCCTGGATGCCGCTTTCAGACGCCACCGGAGGGTCGTAAAACGCTGCTCCATTCTCGGTAATGTAAACCGGGATGTCACCATAATTGCATTTGAAGTCGCGCAGCAGCTTTGTCAGTGCTGGAGGATATACCTCCCAGTCGGTGGTGGTGTGGGTCGCTTGTTTTTGTTCGACGGCCGATGCCTTTAACGGCCAGGATGCAGAATCATCGCGCACAACATTGCGAGTATAATAGTTGATGCCGACAAAATCGAGTGGTTGAGCAATGTCGGTCAAGTCTTGCGCTGACCATTCAGGCCATGCTTCACCGAAGATTTCACCCAGTTCCTCGGGATAACTGCCCTTGAGTGCTGGGTCGAGATATTGCCGGTTCATATAGGCATCAGCGCGTGCGGTAGCCGCGATGTCGGCAGGACTGTCGCTAGCCGGATATTTGGGCTCTATATTGACCACTAGCCCGATTTCGTTCTTGCCCGTCTCGCGATAACGGCGGACGGCTGCACCATGCGCGCGCAACAGGTTGTGGCTGGCAATCGGCGTTTCGAACATGTTGCGGTGACCGGGGGCAAGCGCGCCGTGCAGATAGCCGCCATCGGTAACCACCCACGGTTCGTTCAGTGTCACCCATTTTTTTACGCGGCCATCGAATTTATCGAACAATACCCCGGCATATTCGGCAAACCAGTTCGCGATATCTCGGTTGAGCCAGCCACCGCGGTCATCGAGAGCGGTCGGCAAATCCCAGTGATAAAGCGTTGCCAACGGCTCGATCCCGAGTTCCAGCAGATTGTCGATCAGGCGTTCGTAGAAATCGAGCCCATTCGGATTTACCCTGCCCGTGCCTTCAGGCAGAATGCGGCCCCAGGCGACGCTGAACCGATAAGCTTGCAGACCCATCTCTGCCATTAGGCCGACGTCGGATTCCATCCGGTTATAATGGTCGCAGGCGACATCACCAGTGTCTCCCTTTACCGCCATTAGCCGGGGGTCATGACTGAAACGCTGCCAAATGCTTGAGCCGGCACCGTCTGCCAATGGCGATCCTTCGATTTGGTAAGCAGCAGTTGCCGCACCCCACAAGAAGTTTTCGGGAAAGGATGTTGAGGTCATACTATGTCTATCCGTGTATTGAAGGAAGCAAGGCGAGGTTGAGTTTTCATTGGCCAATCTCCACCCGAATGGGTTCGGACGAAGCGGGAAATAGGAGCCGCCGGCCGTGCCAGATGGTCGGCTTGCCGTTAATGAATGCGGGTGGCGGATCTGTTGCAAAGGGCCAATCGAAGGCGAGGCCACCGGGCGGCCGGGCGGTTCCGGCGATTGTCAGGCTGAGCTCTTTGGCGCTGCCCGCGATCGACATATCGAGCGCACCATAGGGTGTTGCCAGGCCGGAGATCGAAGAGCCTTCGCCAGCCAGCCAGTCTTCGGTTAATCCAGCGCCCAGAACAAGACGGCGTTCTTGTTGATCTTCGTAAGCAAAAAGGTCGAGCGCGCCGCGGATATGGTCCGATGATATCCAGGCATGGGGCATATCGCCGATGAAGCGGACTTCGCGGGGCTGTCGGCCAACAACCTCAGCCCAGCCATTCCAGCCTCGCGGTCGCTGATCGGCAAGGAAATAAGCCAGCAGTTCCTGGGCCCGCCCCCGCCAGCCAAGCCTGACAAAACTCGATACATTGCGCAGCTCGTAAGGTGTATATTCCTCCCATCGCCGACTTCCGTCTCGGCGTGCAACAAATTCCTGCCAATATCGCTCGAAGGTGGCATTGAGCATTTTCGGTTCAAGCCGCGCCTGCTCACCACCGGGGTCGAGTGCAATGGTGGTCGAGGTCGCATCGAAATCCCCTAGACTGGTTGCCCCAGGGATATGATCAATTTTCCAATAGTCGCGAGCGGCCAGTATTGCGGCGTGGAGGTCTGTGGCAAACTCATCGCGTCCAGACGCCATTTCTGCCGCTTCGGGCTTGCCGAGCAATGCCGCAACTTCGGCTGCATCCTTGAAGCCGCGCAATGCCCAGAAGTCATCCCAAAGACTGTATTGCGGCTTGGCTGCATAGCCTTCGTGGCTGATCGACGGGGGCATCAATCCGTATAGCATATGGCGCTCTGGCGTCTGGTTATACGCTGTCCGTTCGGTCAGGCGCAGGCTGTTCATATAAGTCCACGCCGCGCGAATTTTCAGCCAGTCGCGCTCCAGTGCGGGCTTGTCGCCGGTGTAGCGGTACAATTCGGTCAGCAGGTAGATAAACTGTCCATGGCTGTCATTTTCCGGAACCGGATCGGCACCTCTGAAATCGGCGCAGCAAGGAACCTTGCCATTGGGAAACAGATAATTACCGTACCAATCAGCAAAATCGCGAGCAACATCGCCGCGCCCCATGCGGAGCAATCCCTCGCCCATCATCGCGCCATCGCGGATCCATGCGCGGTTGTAACTGCGCGTGCCGGGTTTAAGCATCGGCCCGGTACGGCTCATCAGTATGTGCGCGAGCGCGGTGCGTGTGGAATTGACGATTGTCCGCTTTGCGGGCGGCGCGGAAATTGTCATGCGATTTAGTGTAAATCGCCAATGTGCCAGTGTTTCGTCATAGGCATGCTGCCAGTGGGGCAAAGCTGCGGCATCATCGGACATGGCAAGCGTGATCGACTTGTTTTCATGCGGCGCCAGCTGGACGTCCCACGAAATCGTTGCGGTTGCCGCATCCGAACCGCTCCAACCAGAAAGCGCTGCTGTGACCACACGATCCGGACGCTGGGCAAAAGTCAAATATCGCTTCACTACCGGGTCGCCATCGCCTTGAGGTTGGCTGATAACCAGGCTGTGGTCACGCAGTTCAATACTTTGAATCGCGCTGTAACCACCCCGCTGCGAAAGGAATTGCGCTGGCGGATTGACCTGCCACGGGCGAATTGCCAGTTCAAGCGTCAGATTTTGCGGGACGTTGCTGCTGTTTGTCAAAGAATAGCGGGTATGCACACCGCGCCCTTTACTGTCCGCAACCAGCATTGTGTCGAGTTGCCATCCTTCCGTTTGCCAAGTCACCGCAGGAAGTGGAAGATAACCATCAACCAGCGATTGGCTGGCGCGCACGTCGCTCCAGCGGTAACGCTGGCCGCCGCTGACGATGGCTGGCTCAATCGAATAGCTGCCTTTGGCAGGCTCTATTGCTGCATCTTCGGAGATCAGGGCAGTCACCACGCCGCCATCGCTGCCCGCTAGCGTCCAATAGTGTTGCTCGTCCAGTAATGCGCGGGGGAACTCACCGCGCGGGGATTGCCTGGCAAGCGTTGCCAATTGTGCATTTTCCGTTGGACCGCTGGCAGCGGCAGCCGGGCGCGGTCCGGGCAGCGGAATAATGCGCAGATCGTCGAATTCGATGGTGCCTGCGCCGCCATCACGGCCGCGGGCAATAACGAATTCCATCCCGTCGATTGTCTTCAGGACCGCTTTGTTATCCGGGCCCCATGCAAGACTGATTTCCTGTGCGGGCAAGACAATTTCGGTCCATTCGGTCGGGGTGCGCCAGTCTGGCCAGGTCCTCCAATAAACGGTGTCTCCCGTCACCAGTTTAATCTGGAAATCGTTGCGCCCACCCGTGCCACGAACGCGGAAGCGAATCTCGAAATTGGGAGGTAGGTCGAGCTGCACTTTGCGCCGCAAGAACGCATAGCCCGAGACATCACCGAAATCATAGGACAGTCGTAGCGCTTCGCCTCCCTGTTTGACTTGTATCGCATCGACCTTCGCGGCCACACTGTCGGATGCATCGACGGTCCAAAGCGTTGCACTCTCCATTTGATCGTTGAGTACCGGCTCGCGTGCGGCAATCCCCGGTGTGGCCGCCAAAAGCACCGCGAGCAAGGAGAGGCGCAAAGGCATCATCCCTTTACGCTCCCCGCCAATAGACCGCTCATGTAGAACCGCTGGAGTGCGAGAAACAGCACCAATACCGGCAATGTCGTCACCACCGAACCCGCCATCATCAGTTCATTATCCTGCACATGCTCCCGGCTGAGTGCAGCGAGGGCGACCGGCAACGTATAGAGGTCCTGGTCAGCCAGCACGATCAGCGGCCACATGAAATCATTCCAACTACCAAGGAATACAAATAGGCCGAGCGTGACAATCACAGGCATTAAGATCGGTAGCACGATCTTCGTGAAAATACGCATTTCACTTGCCCCGTCGATTCGCGCTGCCTCCAGCATCTCGTCGGGAAGGGAGAGGCAATATTGGCGGACGAGGAAAATACCGAATATGCCAGCCAGCCATGGTACCAGAGCACCTGCATAGCTGTTCACAAGGCCCATCCACTTGAGCTCTAGGAACAATGGCAGCATGCCAATCTGCCCTGGCACCACCAGTGCTGCGACCAGCATCCGGAACACCGCATCACGCCCTTTGAAACGCAATTTCGCAAAGGCGTAGCCAGCTGGTACCACGAACAGTAACGCCATCACCGTTGCCAATATCGCCAGCAGCAGGCTGTTGCCAAAATAGCGGCCGATGCCGTGGACGAAAAACAGTGTGCGGTAATTCTCAAGCGTGGGTGAGGAAGGCAACAAGGGCGGCGGGAAGCTGGCGGCTTCACCAGGTGCCATGAAGCTGACCGACACCATCCACAGCAAAGGGGCAAGCGTCACCAGCGCGACAACGGCGGCGAAGATCGTGATAGGCCAGGGACCGCGCAGCAAACGCACCGTCATATCGCACCTGCTCGTTTGGCGAAGCGCAATTGCAGCATCGTGACTGTCACGATAAGCAGAAACAGGATCACCGCTACTGCCGCACCTGACCCTAGGTTCCACCATTTGAAACCTTCTTCATACATGAAGTACAGTACCGTTACGGTCGATTGCGATGGGCCGCCTTGCGTCATCACATAAGGTTCGGCGAACAACTGGAACATCCCCGAAACAGTCAGGATCGCGACCAGCAGCATCGCAGGTGCAATCGCAGGCAAGGTGACATGGCGAAAACGCGACCATGCGCCAGCGCCATCGATCAAAGCGGCCTCGGTCAAATCCTTTGGCACGGTTTGCAGTGCCGCGAGGAAGATGATCATATTGTAGCCAAAGCTTTTCCAGGCAACAAAGATCAGGATTGCGGGCAGCGACGCATGCGGATCGCCGAGCCAGTCGATTGGCCCCACCCCGACCGAGCCAAGCGCGTAATTGATCAGGCCGTAGCGCGTGTGCAGCAAATAGCGCCAGACGACCGCAGTGGCGACCAGCGTCGTCACATAGGGTGCGAACAACGCGACACGCCACAAGGGGCGCCATTTCAGCATCCGTGCATTGACCAACAACGCTGCACCCAAGGAGGTTGCGACAAGTAACGGGACGCCTAGCAGCACAAACCACATCGTGTTGCCCATCGCCTGCCAAAACAGTGGATTGCCCAACAGTGCCGCAAAATTATTCAAGCTGATGAAGCGCAGATTCGACAGATCGGACAGCGCGTAAATGTCGAAATCGGTGAAGCTCAATCCGAGTGAAGCGAGTGCCGGGAGCAGGAAGAAGATCGTTATTGCGGCGAGTGCGGGCGTGGACAGCAGCCATCCAGCCCGCACTTCGCTCGATCGTCCGACAGCGCTCATAACGCGCGGCCCCTCTCAACCATCCAGCGGCGCTTCTCCAGCAAGCGGTTGGCGCGCGAATCCATTTCAGCAGCAGCCTGTTTTACGGTAAACTGTCCGCGCAGCATCCTTTCTGCCACCACCTGCATCTCGCTGACGATACGTTCCCATTCCGGCACCTTTGGCAGCGCGCGGGCGTTTTCCAGTTGGTCGGCAAAGGCAGTAATATGCGTATCGGCATTTGCGGCCCAGGACGCTTTGCGCGCAGGCATATCTCCGGTCAGTTTCTGCAACGCTGCTTGCCCAGGCGAGCCCAGCAAGGCATTGACAACGTTCCATGCTGCGCCCGAATTGGCGGCCCCACGAAAAACCACCAGGCTTGATCCGCCCGGGGCCGCCGACCCGATACCATCCGGCCCGGGGTTTGGTACCGTTCCCCAACGCTTCTGGAATTCAGCCGGCAACCGTTTTTTCATGTCACCAATTGTCCAGGGACCCGAAGGATAGACGCTGAAATAGCCGCGGGCGAATTCACTCCACACATTCGATATTTGGGTCGACGAAGCCAGCGGTGCCAGCCCTTCGTCAAACAGCGATTTGTAAAATGCCAAAGCCTGCAGGAAATTCGGTTCGCTGAATGCGCCATGGGTTCCTGCTTCATTTAACATACCCGCTTTGGCAGACAGCGCGAGTGTGATCAGATGTTCGTACTCATTGACCGGCATCAGGACTGCATAATTGCCTTCGCCTGCGACGCGCTTTACTTTGTGCAGCGCAGCCTTCCAGTCGTCCCAGCGCGGCGGTGGTGCATTGTAACCGGCCCTGGCAAACAGGTCGCGACGATAAAATTGCACACGGGTGTCGACGTACCAGGGTACGGCCCAGATTTTGCCACCAATCCGGCAGGTGTCGATTACTGCTTCGAACTGATCGGAGAGCAAGTCCGATTGCGCCTCTGGCACCGGTTCAATCGCGCCGATCGCGGCTAATTCGGCGATCCAGCTATTGCCCACCTGTGACATGGCCGGCAACGCACCGCCGGCAAATCCGGTCAACAGCTTTTCATGTGCAGATGTCCAGGGCAGGGGCTGCACCGAAACCGAAGGTAACTTGCTGTCGGTATTCAACATGCGCAGCAATTCTGGCAGTGCCGCCGCCTCATTGCCCATCGCCCACATTTCGACATCGGCGCTACGACGCGCGCATCCTGTCGACGCGAGTGCTGTAACGCCCGCCAGGAAAAATCGACGATCGATGCACATGTTCATCCCAGCCATCCACCGGTAAACCCGGCCTTGGTCAGGCCGCTGCGGATCACCGGACATTCGCGCATATACCGCCAGACAAAATCGTTCTGCCCATTGGCAATCATCGCGATGATCGGCCCCTGATCGATTCCCAGATAATCGCCGTCGACCCAACACAGGCCGGGCACGATCTTGCCATGCAGCAGATTGATGCCCGCTGGTTCGGCCAGCGTTGGATTAAAGGAATCGAGGAAACCATAACGTCCGTAAATCGCCGAGCCATATCGCGCGTGCATGGCAGCAAGCGCTGCTTCCGTGATTTCAGGCTCGAACGCGATCGATCCGCCCGCTGCGGTCGGCGCAATCGTGCCGTCGTCGCGATCGCCGGGGCCGCGCGCCGAGTAGCTGAAAAATTCGCGTTCACCTACTGCGACCTTGAGTTTGAAGTCGCCCGGTCCATCGCATGCCGTAAGGCCCCAGATCTGGCCGTCATAGCCCGTCCATTCACCGGGATTGGCGATTGCATAATTTCGTTGCGCCCGCGTGGCACGGCGGCTGTTCTCGAAATAATCGATCCCGCGGCGCCGCATATAGGAATCCTTTATACCTCTGAAATCGATCCAGACATGGCTGTACTGGTGTCCGAAAAGCGGCCCAAAATGCAGATATTCCTCGCCCCAATGGGTTCCCCACGACATATCGAAATTGGCGGTGTACTGGGTCCATACCTTGGGATCGATGGGGTGCGTGGGACTTGCGAACGCCATTATATAAAGAAGCATCGCCTCATTATACCGGTCCCACTGGTGCTCGATAAAGCCGCTTTCCGGGTGCCATCCCATCGATACGAACGGACCTTCGCCCAACATCCAGTCCCATTCGACGCGGCCGTAAATGCGGTCTGCGAGTGATCGAATTTCCCTTTCTTGTGGCTGGTCTGCGTCGAAATATTGCGCGGCAAACAAGATACCGCCAAGTAGCAGAGCGGTGTCGATAGACGAAAGCTCGGTCGCTTCGTACCGTGTGCCGTCCTCCATTTTCAGGAAGTGGTAGAAGAACCCGCGATGGCCCGAAACGCCGGCTACAGCGTCGCCCTGCTGTGCCCGGTCAAGAAATCGCAATGTGTTGAGCGTTCGTTCGCGCGCGGCGGCACGGAAGATCCAGCCCTTTTCTACGCCATAGGGATAGGCGGTCAGACCGAACCCGACAGCGGCAATGCTCGCAAAAGACGGTGTCGGCCAGCGGTCGGGCACCAGACCGGTTACCGGGTCGGCCAGATCCCAGAAATAGTCGAACGTCCGGCGGCTAAGATCGGCAAGCGAGAAGCCGGAGTTTGGCGAGCCAATGGCCGTCGAAATGATCTTGCCGACCGGCCCGGCATTGCAGCCGGCAAGCATGCTGGCAGCACTTGCCAATAACATTTGCCGACGGTTGAATAGCATAATGGTTCTAGCACACTCTGGGTTAGTCACGAAAAAAGGGCCTGCGCCGATCAGGGAGAGTTGATCGGCGCAGGCTTTGCGACCCCGAACCTAGAACCTGTAGGTCGCGCGGAACTGGACACGGCGCGGAAGGGTCAACAGCGCGTTTGGCTCACCGAAACGGAAATCCGAAGGTGGTGCACCGCAGCAGACAAAGCTGTTGAAAGACGTGAAATTTTTGTTGTTGAACACATTGAACACGTCGACCGCAAAAGACAGCGTGTCGTCACCAAACATGGTGAAGTCCTTTTCAAACGTAATATCGACTTCACATCGTGCAAATATGCCAAGACAATTCTTGTCGGGGAATGCCGAGCGAATTACATTGGTGTCGATATCGAAAAAGGGTGCCGTGTTGGCGTCGAACACCTGGAATGCCTGCCCGCTACCCAATTTGGTGAGGGTTGAAAATTTGAGACCCAATGGCAGGTCGAGCAGACCGCTCAAAACAATCGCGTGCCGCTCGACACCCGCTCTGTCGCGGAACCCGAAATCGTCAGGCAGAACCTTGTCCAAACTGAACAGGTCGTTGCCGTTCTGCTCGGCCTCTTGCAGCGTGTAGGCCAGGCTGACACCCCAACCATCAGACGGGTTATACGGCTTGTCGATGGTCACGAAGAGCGCCTTGTAACGGGTATCAAGCCCGTCAAAGCCGATCAGGACGTTGGCAAAGCCGGCCGCATTTGCGAGCGCTGTATCGCAGCAATTGCCAAAGCCGCCATTTTGGCGCGTTGCGAACAGATGGGTATAACCGTTCTGGCCGCGGATATAACTGCCGGTGACCGATGCGTTCCAATCTCCGAACTTCTGCCGAATACCCAGGCTAAACTGGTCGGTGGAGGGAACTTTTGCATTATTCTTGACCGCAAATAGCTCTGGTAATCCGGTGATTGCTGTTGCTTGAAGCGCTATCAACCCATCGCGGGTCAGGAAGCTTGGGTTCCAGACCACCGTGGGGCTGCCATTGCGCGGCAGGCCGTCCGACGAAAATTCGAACCGGCCAATGGAGTATTGCAGGCGGAATTTCTCATCGAGCGTGTTGTTGAATACGTTACGGTCATAATAGCGGCCATACCCCCCGAACAACACTGTCCGCTGGTCATCATTGAGATCGTAGGAGAAACCGATCCGGGGCTGGATCAGATTCTTCACCGGTCGATCATCGCCGTCGGTAATATAATCTTCTGCGTTGAAATAACTGGTTTGGGGTAGAGCGCGCAGCAGCGCGGCCGCTGCGGCAGGAGTCACATGTTTATTGTTAAACATGTTGCTTTCTCGGTCCCACCGAATCCCAACATTCAGCTGGAGCTTGTTGGTGATATCCCAATCGTCCTGGATATAGGCACCCCAGATATGATTTGAGGCCGCGATACGCGGGTCACCCTGCCCAAGAAACGCCTGACGCGGGAACGAAAAATCTGGACCCTGGAAGACAAACTTTGGCTGGACATTAAATAATTTCTCGAATGAATAATCCTGCGCCGAATATTTAAAGCCAAACTTGATCAGATGATTATCAAGTGCAGTGTATGTGAGATCATTGCGAAGCGTCATCGCCTGTTGACGCACGTCCTGACTACCGTCTTTGCCGCCGAAGGTAATAATACCCTGATATTCAAAGGTCGGGCTTTCCGGATTTAGCGAAGTCGGGTTGAAGCGGGAGTCGAGATAATCCATCGACAATTCGTTGATGAACCCATCGCCACGATGCGTCCATTTCAGGAGATAGGTACTGACATCATTTTTCTTATTTTCGGCGGCCTCTCGGGAAATTGTGCCGCCAAATCCTTGAATGTCAGTTTCTTTGCGTTTTGAGTAAGACAGGTCAACAATGTTGTCCGAATCCTGCGTCCAGGTAAGTTTGCCAAAATAGTTGTCGCCACGAAATGGGCTGACAAACGCACCTTCAAACTGGCCGAACTGTGAAAGAAACGGCTCTGTACGGTTGCCCAAAATCACGTTGGTCGCGCGGTCCTGATCATTGCCTTCATAGGCGGCGAAGAAAAACAGCTTGTCCTTGATGATCGGACCGCCAAGACTGATCCCATATTGCTTGCGCTCGAAGGCAGGTTCCGGCCGACCAGCTTCAATATCGAAAATGCTTTTCTTCGAAAGGCTGCGGTCGGTATAAGACCCGAAAATTTCACCGTGAAATTCATTGGAGCCCGATTTGGTGACAGCGGTCACGATAGCGGCAGCTGCCTGTTCGTATTCAGCCTTGTAATTTTGCGTCAGAACACGAAATTCCTGCACCGCGAGCTGGCCAAATGGATTGCCGCGGCTATCCTGCTGTCCGGCAACGCCCTGGTCGAGCACAGTATTTTTCAGGTTGATGCCGTCGATAAAGACGTTGACTGCGGAGCTGGTCGACGCCCCGCTGCGGAAGCCACGATTGGTCTCGCTGTCATTATACTGAACACCAGGCGCTAATTGCGCAAATGATAGAAAATTACGGTCGGTCTGGGGTAATCTCCGGATCTGTTCCTGGCTGACATTGGTTGCCACTTCACTGGTTTTGGTTTCCAACAGCGTTCGGAAGCCGGTCACGACAATATCACTGTCTGCTGTTGCCGGAGCAAGGTCGAGGGTGGCGCTTTGGCCGACACCGAGGACCACGCGTTGTTCGATGACAGCACCATTCGCATCAACTCGGATGGTGTATGGCGCAGGGCGTAAACCGTCGAGGATATATCTACCATTTGCCGCAGTGACGGCACTGGCTTGAGAATTGGTGCCCTCATTGGTCGCAGTTACCGTTGTGCCGGCAACCGGGGTACCAGTAGCGTCTGTGACCGTGCCGCCTATCGAACTGGTGGTCGATTGCGCCATGGCGGCGGTCGTGCAGGCGATGACGATTGGCCCAGCGCTCGCCGAATAGAGTAGCGTGCGCAGTAATAGCCTTGTTGAATTCCTCATGATAATTCCCTTTCCTCTCGCTGGTCGTTTGCGGTCGATTGCCGCATTGATTTGTGATTCATCGCCGTTGTGCCTCGCATCATCAGTGCAGGCTTCAACAGTTGGTCTTGGGTAGGCGCATCTTGATCATGCAATTGCGCGAGCAGGAGCGACATGGCGGCTGCGCCCATGTCGGCGATATGAACTTCGACAGTGCTGAGCGCCGGGTAGGTAAACCGAGCAAGCGGGATATCGTCGAAGCCCGCAACCGCGATCTGGTCGGGCACCATGATGCCGGCTTCGCGCAGTACCGCGAGGCATCCCACCGCCATCATGTCGTTCGCTGCAAATACTGCATCGACTGCCACATTGCCTGCGATAATCAACCGTGCGGCTTCGGCGCCGGCCTCTTCAGTAAAGTCACCAGGAAGGATGAGTGGACTTTGTTCGTTGCCGGATTCATGCATGGCATCGGTAAAGCCGCGCAACCTTTCGCGAGCATCGCGGTTGTCTCGAGGACCGGAAATATGGGCGATACGATGATAGCCGCGTGACAGCAACGCTTCGGTCATCGCGCGTGCGCCGTAGCAATTATCAATGGCAACACTTGGTAGGTCGACAAGGCCCGACGGGTAATTGATCAAGACTGTCGGAAGCCCTGGCGGTAGGCTCGACACAAGATAGGCGGGGTCAGTTTCCGGCGGCATAATGAGCATCCCGTCGACCCGCCCGCGCATCGCACGGATGGCAGTCGCCGTACTCTGCGCGCTACCGTGCATATTGCTGAGCAAGAGTTGCAGGCCTGCCTGATGCGCGATTCGGTCGATACCCCGCACAAGCTCAGAGAAATATTCACCAAACAAGTCAGGCAGCACCACGCCGATGGCATCGCTGCGCTGCCGCGTCAGGCTGCGTGCGCCGCTATGCGGGATGTAGTTGAGCTGGGCAGCAGCGTCAGTCACGCGTTTGCGTAAACCATCGGTTACATTCGAATGGCCATTGAGTGCGCGCGAAGCTGTCGCCACCGAAACCCCCGCTGTGCGGGCAACATCCCGAATAGTTGGCATCGCCTCTACCCCCTCCCTTTGGCGACTCTATATGCGGTCGCCTTTCCTGATTATCGCCGCCATGTAACCGGTTTCATCGAAATCTTTGTAACCGGTTACACAAACGCAAAGCAAGCAGTTTTTCAGATTTCCCTTTCGACCCGCATTCCGGTTTCATCAAAGAGATGCAATATTGATGATTTCGCCAGGTCAAAGCGGATAGTTGCACCAGGGGACTGAGGGGCATCGCCTTGAATTTGCCACAACAATTCGCCGCCGTTGGGGGCCTCCAGATGGACAAGCGATTGCCCGCCCATGCGTTCGATAAAATCGACGATCCCCGTCAATGCGCCAGAATCGGTCGGCACCAGATCATCGGGCCGTACACCAAGCACGAGCGAGTCACCTGCTTGAACAGCCTCAGGGCGCGTCTTGAACGATATGGCTAGCAAGTCATCCTGCGGCATCCGCAACACAAGATTGCCTTCCGTCACCGTCTCGACCTCCGCAGCCAGGAAGTTCATTTGCGGCGACCCGATGAATCCCGCAACAAACTGATTGGCGGGACGTTGATAAAGCTCATAGGGCGTGCCGATCTGCTCGATCTGCCCACTGCGCAGAACGACAATCCGGTCAGCCAGCGTCATTGCTTCGGTCTGATCATGTGTGACGTACAGCGTGGTCGTTTTAAGCGTCTTGTGCAGCCGTAAAAATTCATGCCGCATCTTTACCCGTAACTCGGTATCCAGATTTGAAAGCGGTTCATCGAATAGGAACAGGTCCGGCTGCCGCACAATCGCGCGCCCAATCGCCACGCGCTGCCGCTGCCCGCCCGATAGGGCCGCTGGCTTGCGGTCAATCAGATGGGATATACCCAGAATTGCCGCCGCTTTTTCAACGGCCTCCGCTATCTCTTCGGCCGGCCGTTTTGCCATCCGCAATGCAAAGCCCAGATTCTCCCGGACGGTCATATTGGGGTACAGGGCGTAGGATTGAAATACCATTGCCACGCCGCGATCAGCAGGCGAAAGATGGGTGATATCGCGACCGCCAAGCAAAATCGTGCCGTCGCTCGCCTCTTCAAGCCCGGCAACAGTGCGCAGTAATGTCGATTTTCCGCAGCCCGAAGGCCCTACCACCACAACATATTCACCGTCGGCAATGTCCAGATCAATGCCGGACAAGATTGCATTGTCTCCAATGTTTTTGTGAAGGCCTGCAATCCGAATAGTTGCCATATTCCACTCCCTGTACCTCCATGTAACCGGTTACATGGAGGTAATGCAATAGGATATCGCTTGATCGCATTGGCAAGGGGTGCGGGCCGAAGCGCCCCGGCTTTCCGGTATGGCTTCTCCAGTAACACGGCATTCAGAGACTGACGCAACCGACATCAGACAAGGCAGATGCTGTTTACCGAGGAGGCACGTCATCGAAATTTCAGTTCCAGATGTATAGCTGACAGCGACCGGTGACCAAATATCATTCAAATATGACCGACAGCGACCGCGTGCTTTTGAAATCGGTAGAATATGCCACCCCATCCGCCCGAAAATCATAGGCGCCATAGGGCGTAATCAGCGCCGCGCGGGCTAGGCCGCGATGTGCATGGAGACCGATTATCCTGATAAAATCCGTATCCCGTTGAGGCGCGCCGTTGAACCAGTCGGCAAGAGTGCCATCAATCGATATAGTGCCAACACATATCCCTTCGTCCAGCACGAATTGCGCTGCCCCGTCCAATGACACGCCATTATAGGTGCCCGCATAGCGGGTCGCTTCGACGGGACAGGGATTGGAACCCTGGGGCGCAAGCGGCTTGAGGAAAGGAGCGGCGAGCATGATCGCAGTCTGTTCGATGTTCGAAACCCATGGGGCATTCGAAAGCACACTGGCGGCGATCTTGCTGTCGGGGTACAACAGAAGGACGCTGCGGGCGCCCAGCGTGACACCGGCATGATGGACGATCCGCTCTCCATCGATGTCGGTTCCGCCGCGTAAGCCGAACCCCACGGGAAAGCATCCTTCTTCGACAGAACTGTTGTCAAGTAGCCGCGCTGGCTGCTGCATCCATGCAAAGCTGGCGTCCGAAATGACTGCTCCGGAAAGAATCTGACCACCAAACTCTGCAAGATCGCGCGCGGTGGAGCCCAGCCCGGCACCGCCCCAGCTGTAGCTGTAATCATGCGGTGGTGCGGCGGCGAGCTCACCTTCTATGTAGGTATAGGCTGTGGAGGCATCGGCATGCGAGCTGTCCGTGACATCCGGCCCTATACGCAGACCCGGAACGATCTCCGCAGCAAGGTAATCCAGATAAGGCTGGCCCGCAGCCTGTTCGACCACCGCGCTGAGGAGTGTGTAGCCATAGGATGAATAATGGTACCCGGTGTCCGGCGCAAACAGCAGGTCGCGGCCGCTGAATACGCCTACGGCTTGCTCCATGTTCTCGAATCTGACGCCGCCGCGGCCATTGTCGATTTCCTGATAGTGCGGAATTCCGGAAGTATGCGACGCGAGCTGTGCAGGGGTTATGGACGGCCAATCATTGTCCAGATAATCGACGATGTCCTGAACGGGTCGGTTGACATCAAGGAGGCCTTGCTCGCGTAGCCGTGCGGCGGCGACGACAGCGAAGATCTTCGAAACGCTGGCGAGCCGGAATACCGTTCCTTCCTCCACCGGCAACCGCTCTTCGGCGTTGCGGTAACCAGCCTCCCCGGCCCAGAGGATGGCTCCATCCTTCCACACCGAGGCTGCCATGCCCGGCACGCCGTTCACTTCCACTAGCGCCGCGAGCATCCGGTCGGCTACCTTGGCTGGACCTACTACCGACCCGACCAAATCGGTTTCGTCATGCCCTTGCGGAGCGCCCGCCGCCGCCGGCTGGGATAGCGCCAGCGCAATAGCGGCGGAAAAGGTCGCAACAGGCAAGCTCGACCGAAAGGCGGCCGGGCACGGGGCAGTTGATACGAGTTTCATGGCAGAGGATATCCAATTCCGTTGAACAGGCAGACGTGCCTAAGGGGTGGCTTCCCGGCGGGGCTTGTCGTTTCGCAAGGACTATCCTCGAACTTGGCCGTGGACATTGAGCTGACCCCAGCAGAGAGATGTGTCGACGAGCTTTCGGGCAATGACCGGCGGCGTCGGTGAACGACAGGGACAGGTAACAGAAATCGGGCTAAGGTTAGCTGATGAGGATAATACTCAGCATCTTGGCCATGCTGTTCCTGTTGGCAGCAGGCCCACACCCGGTCGTTTCGGGATCAGTCCGTCTATGCGCGGCGCCACCGGCTTCGCAATGTAGGCCGGTCAAGCTGGAGGATATCTCCATCGAACAAGCCGAGGTCACAATCCAGCGCGAGGTCGAGGTGAGTGAGCAGGCTTTGCCGCTCGCGCGTCCGCTAATGGTACGAATTGTTGCCCTGGCAAGTTCGGAAGTCCGCTGGAACGGCATCCTTTTGGGTCGCAACGGCGTACCGGCAGTGATCGGCGCGCGGGAAAAAGCCGGCCGGTATGTGGCCACGTTTCCTGTGCCAACCCATCTCGTTCGGCCAGGACCTAACGTATTATCGGCGCGTATGTCAGCCCATCATGCCTGGCTGCCGGTGACACCTGCGGTCCGCGTTTTCTACGTAGGGCCAATTCAGAACCAGCAACTTCGCGGCCTGTGGGTGTATCTGCCCACGCTTCTCATGCTGGGCGTGCTGACTGCAGCCGGCTTGTACTTCTTGGCAACTGCGCTCAGCGACCGGCGCGACAGAGGATCCTTGTTGCTCGCACTAATAGCGGGTTCTGCAGTGCTGCAGCTTGTTGTCGAAGTAAGCCATGCTTTTATCGCGTATTCATATCCGTATTACCTGGTGCGCTTGGTGGCGGTCCCCGGGCTGGCCTCGGTAACCGCCATACTTATCAGCACTTATGCGGCCCACCGGTTCGCCCAAGGCTGGGCTGGCTTGGTCGCTCTGGGCGTTGCAGTAGCCGCAGCAGTCGGCATTCTCTTGATGCCATGGTATGGCTTCAAGGCTCTGGGCGCCATATTGGCCGGCGCGGCAGGGCTGGGTGTCTGCGCGTGGCACGCGCTTGATCGACAGCCGCGCGCTGCCTGGGCCGGCCTGGCGACTGGTTTGGCTGTTGTCGCCCTCATAACCTGGCAGGGCACCAGCTTTCTCGAGCGAACTTATTTTGCCGTACTGGCGGCGCTGCTCATGATTTTGATCATCGAACAAGCAACGGGTTCGCGGCGCCTCCGTCTCGAACGGGATGCAGAATCGAAACGTGCGGCGGCACTCGCACGGCGGCTCGCCCGAGCAGAATGCGAGAGTGAGCCCATTGTAGCCCTGCGAACGGGTTCCCACACACACCGCGTCGCGGAAAGCGACATTCTCTATGTCCAGGCAGCCGACGACTATTGCGATGTGGTGCTTGCCAGTGGCCGCCGGCTTCTGGTTACGCTGAACCTGGCCCGTTTCCTTGAAACAATGTCGCCACAGTTTGTGCGCGTACACAAGAGCTATTTAGTCAATCGTGAACATGTGACCGGAACCAGGCCCAGGCCTGGTGGTGGCCGCATACTGGTACTCAGTGATCACACCGAAGTGCCGATCGGACGCACATATGGCGCTGCGATTGTGGCATGGATCGGATAAACCGGTTCCAATGTGGCCGCCCTGATCAGAGCGGGACAAACAATGGCGAACATAACATCCTTTTTCGGGTGTTGAATTCGCAACTTGCCCCTGCATCGCCGCACCATTAGGGCGGCAGATATGGCAAACAAGAAAAACGATCACGAACTCAGCAAGCGCAAATTCTATCCGGCGAGTGTTGAGGCGAAAACCGCTGTTTCAGCGCCCAAGCAGACACCGCAGACGAAGCACCCCGCTTACAGGCTGGCGTTTCAGGATGATGATTTCCTGCTGCGCGAGGAATTGCGCCCGGTTCGCTTCCAGCTTGAATTGCTCAAGCCAGAAATGCTGCTGGAAGAAGCAGGCGTCGGCTCCACCTTGGTCATGTATGGTTCTGCGCGGATCCCGTCTCCGGAAGAGGCTGCATCACTGGTGGCCAACGCGCCCCCGGAGCGAAAGGCGGTGGCAGAGAGGCTGGCGGAAAAATCGAAATATTATCAGGAAGCCTACAATCTGGGCCGTCTGGTCAGCGAGAAATCGATTGTCGAAGATGGTAAACGTCAGTTCGTGATCTGTTCAGGCGGGGGGCCGTCGATCATGGAGGCCGCCAATCACGGCGCATCCGATGCCGGGGCGGAATCGATCGGGCTCAACATCGCCCTGCCGCATGAACAGGCACCCAACATCTATGTGACGCCGTATCTGTCATTCCAGTTCCACTATTTCGCCCTGCGCAAGATGCATTTCCTGCTGCGGGCGCGCGCTGTGGCGGTTTTCCCGGGCGGTTTCGGCACCCTGGATGAATTCCTCGAATTGCTGACACTGATCCAGACCGGCAAGATGAAGCCGATCCCGATCCTGCTGTTCGGCAAGGAATTCTGGACCAAGGTCGTCAATTTCGATGCGCTGGCCGATGAAGGCACGATCAACCGGGATGATCTGAATTTATTCCATTGGTGCGAAACCGCCGAAGAAGCCTGGGCGCATATCGCCGAATTCTACGAGCTCGAATCCTAGGGTCCCTTGCGCACGGCCTGATGCCCCATCGGACCGCCACCCTGGCCGAAACCGGGGGCATTTTCCATCGCGCTATAGACGAATTTTCGCGCGATCCTGACCGCATCTTCCAGCGGCAGACCGTGGCCGAGCAAGGTCGCGATTGCGGCTGACAAGGTGCAGCCGCTGCCATGGGTATGGGGCGTGGCGATCCGTGCGTGGTGGAAAATCGTGGCTTCCCCGGATGGGCTGACCAGCACATCGATCACCCGTTCGTCTTCGGTATGGCCGCCCTTTGCCAGCACATCGCAGCCAGCTTCCCGGGCCAGTTCACCGGCGGCTTCCTGCATCAGTTCCAGCGTGCGTAGCGGGCGGCCTGCCAGCAATTCCAGCTCCGGCAAGTTGGGGGTCAACAGGGTCGCGAGCGGGAACAGGCGCGACCGCATCACCGAAATGCTTTCCTCGTCGATCAGCCGGGCGCCAGATGTCGCGATCATCACAGGATCGAGAACGATGGGGAAACGGCCAGTTCCGCGCGGTGCGTTTCTGGCAGCGTATCCGGCGGCGGAGCGGGAGGCGATGGCCGGGTCCGCGATCAATGCGGCGGCCACATGGTGTATGATATCCGCATTGCCCAGCATGCCGATCTTGATCGCGTCGGCCCCGATATCGTTCATGCAGGACGCGATCTGTTCAGCCACGAATTCGCCTGCAATCGGGGTAATGCCCTGGACACCGACCGTATTCTGCGCGGTCACAGCAGTGATCGCGGTCATGGCATAACCGCTCAGCATGGTGATCGTCTTGATGTCGGCCTGAATGCCAGCACCGCCCGAACTGTCGGAACCGGCGATGGACAGGATGCGCGGCGGGGTGCGGGCGGGAACACTAGATGAGGCGGGGTTCATTTAGCCTCAATGCCGTTCGCCTCGAGCGAAGTCGAGAGGCCTTTACCAGGCTTATAGGTGTCTCGACTTCGCTCGAGGCGAACGGATCAGCGCGGGACCCCTTTGAACCTGCGCTCCGAACTCACCGGAAATTTATCCTGCAAAGCCTTGCTGCGTGATGGCCGGTCCATCAATTCACCGCCGCAATTCGGGCAGCGATCATCCAGGCCTTCCGCGCAATTCGCGCAAAAGGTGCATTCAAAACTGCAGATGAATGCGCCCGGTGCCTCGGCAGGCAGATCCGCGCCGCAGCCTTCGCAATCGGGGCGCATTTCCAGCATCAGGCGGCATCCCTTATTACACCGCAGATGCGGTCCACCACTGCTTCCACCTGTGCCTGGTCATCGCCTTCGGCCATTACCCGGATCACCGGCTCTGTGCCGGACGGGCGGATCACCAACCGGCCCTTTCCCGCCAATTCCGCTTCGGCTTCGGCGATCACTGATTTGACGGTTTCGTTTTCAAGCGGAGCGCCGCCGGAATAGCGCACATTCTGCAGCAATTGCGGCACCGGATCGAACAGATGCAGCAGTTCGCTCGCCTTCTTGCCCGATTGCACCAACGCGGCCAGCACCTGCAATGCGGCAATGGTGCCATCGCCTGTGGTGGCATGGTCCAGCATGATCATGTGGCCCGATTGCTCGCCGCCGACATTGAAGCCCCCGCTGCGCATTTTTTCCAGCACATGACGATCGCCGACCTTGGCCCGTTCCAGCGTCAGGCCGTTTGCTGCAAGGAACCGCTCCAGGCCGAGATTGGACATCACCGTGGCTACAATCCCGCCGCCCCTCAATTCGCCGCGGGCCGCCAGCCGTGTGGCGATCAGGGCCATGATCTGGTCCCCGTCGACTGTCCGGGCGTTCTCGTCCACCACGATCAGCCGGTCGGCATCGCCGTCCAGCGCAATGCCGATATCGGCGCCTTCGTTTATCACTGCGGCCTTCAGCGCATCGAGCGAGGTCGATCCGACCCCGTCATTGATATTTTTGCCATTGGGGGTGACGCCCAGGGTGATGATCTTCGCGCCCAGTTCCCAGATTGCGGATGGCGCGACTTCATACGCCGCCCCATGGGCGCAATCGACCGCGATTTTCAGCCCGTCGAACCGGACATCCTGGGGAACCGATTGCTTGATCGCATGGATATAGCGGCCGCGTGCATCGTCGATCCGTCGGGCGCGGCCGATATCCCCGGATGCGGCGAGCGGCTGATCGGACTGGATCAGGGCTTCGATGGCCAGTTCATCCTCATCGGACAATTTGAACCCATCGGGGCCGAACAGCTTGATGCCGTTATCTTCGTACAGATTATGGCTGGCGGAGATCATTACCCCCAGATCGGCGCGCATTTCGCGGGTCAGCAATGCGATGGCAGGGGTGGGCAGCGGCCCGGTCATGATCACATCCATGCCCACGCTGGTAAAACCGGCCACCAGCGCGCTTTCCATCATGTAGCCCGACAGGCGGGTATCTTTGCCGATAACGACGCGGTGTCTGTAATCCCCGCGCAGGAAATGGCGCCCTGCGGCCTGCCCCACGCGCATGGCAGTGGCGGCGGTCATCACGCCTTCATTGGTCCGGCCCCGAATGCCGTCTGTGCCGAAAAACTTACGTCCCATGGAATTCTCGCTTCGAATTTGCTCGCAGCATGCGCTGATACTTGCCACGGACTACTGGCGCGTTAAGCCCGCAAAGGGAAGGCCTTAGGGACCTGCAGTACGAAACATCAAAGCAATGGAGTCGCAACTTTGCCGGAAACAACAAAGATCAGGACAGAAAATTCGGGCGATCTGATCTCGATCCGCCTGCCGGTCTGGTGGACATTCGGGGGGCTTGTTGCCGGATTGCTTGCGGGGTGGGCTCTGGCGGACAATGCGCTGCTGGATGCGGTGCTGGCGGCTGCGCAGCCGGTTGGATCGCTATGGCTGCGCGCGCTTCAGATGACGATCATCCCGCTGGTGGCGGCGCTGCTGATCCTGGGCATCACCCAAATGGCGCAGGCCGCCAGCGCGGGCAAGGCGGCGCGGTTGATGCTGGGGCTGGTATTCGGCTTGCTGCTGCTCAGCGGCGCGGTTGCGACCTTGGCCATGCCGGCCCTGCTGGCGATATTTCCGATACCTGCATCGGCTTCGGGCATGCTGGCGGCAGGCAATACGCAGGCGCAGCAAGTGCCGGTGATTGGCGATTTCATCACTTCGCTGATTGCCCCGAACATTATCGCCGCTGCGGCGGAAACGGCGATGCTGCCACTGACAATATTCTTCGCCATGTTTGCGCTGGCAATGGTCCGCTTGCCGGGCGAGCAGCGCGAAACCCTGCTGCGCTTCTTTCGCGCGCTGGCCAATACGATGCTGACGATAATCGGCTGGGTATTGTGGGCCGCGCCGGTCGGGGTGTTCGCACTTGCGTTGGGCGTTGCGGCGCGCAGCGGGGGCGGGGCCTTTGCCGCGCTGGGGCATTACATCCTTACCGTCAGCGCGGTGGGCACCTGTGTCTTGCTAGGCGCGTATCTTCTGGCTTTGCTGGCCGGACGGATCAGCCCGCTGCGCTTTGCCCGGGCGATGATTCCAGCGCAGGCAGTGGCGATTTCGACCCAGAGTTCGCTCGCCAGCCTGCCCGCCATGCTGGCCAGTGCCGGAACACTTGGCATTCGCGAACGGACCGCCGATTTCGTGCTGCCACTGGCAGTGGCGATTTTCCGCGCGACCAGCCCCGCGATGAATTTGGCGGTGGTGATTTATGTCGCCGCTTTGGCCGGCGTGGAATTATCACCGATGATGATGATTGTCGGCATCGCAGTGGCCTTCATCATCAGCATCGGGTCGGTCAGCCTGCCCGGATCGATCAGCTTCGTGGTCTCTATCGGCCCGATTGCGATTGCGATGGGCGTTCCGGTGGAGCCGCTGGCGCTGCTGGTGGCGGTGGAAATGTTGCCCGATATCATGCGCACGCTGGCTAATGTGACGATGAATGTGGCCGTGACAGCGGCGGTCGACCGATCTACGCAGGATTGAACGCGAATCCTGCAACCCTTTCGATGCCCATGCGTTGAATTTACAAACCCGGAAATGTTCCACCCTGACTGATTGGAGAAACCATGTCTTTCAAACTCACCCCGCTGCCCTATCCCGATACCGCGCTGGCCCCGGCCATTTCAGCCGACACGCTGTCATTCCACCACGGCAAGCATCATCAGGCCTATCTGGACAAGACCAATGCAGCAATCGAGGGCACGGACCATGCCGGTGCATCGCTGGAAGATGTCATTGCTGCGGCGCGCGGTTCCAATCCAGGCCTGTTCAACAATGCGGCGCAAAGCTATAACCACGGCTTTTACTGGCATTCGCTGGCGGCTGACACCACGACGGCGTCGGACGAATTGACCGCGATGATCGACGCTGCATTCGGTTCAGCCGAAGATTTGAAGGCCAAGCTGGCTGACCGCGGTGTAGGCCACTTCGCCAGCGGCTGGGTCTGGCTGGCGGAAAAGGACGGCAAGCTGTCGATCGAAGAAACCCATGACGGCGACACGCTAGCCGATAGCGATTTCAACCCGCTACTGGTAATCGACCTGTGGGAACATGCCTATTATCTTGATCACCAGAACAAGCGGCCTGCCTATCTTGATGCCGTGATCAACCAGAAACTCAACTGGGCATTCGCCTCCGACAATCTGGCGCGGGGTACGACCTGGAAATACCCCGCCTGACCGGATGAAATGCAGACAGGAAAGGCCCGCCTTGCAACTGCGGGGCGGGCCTTTTGGGTATCCTGCCGCGCTCAGGCCCCGGGCGAAGGCTCTTCGCGCGCAAGATCGAGCAGGTTTTCCGCAAACAGCGGTTCTCCAAAGACAAAACCGATCAGATTGGGCCGCCCGACATTGTCGAAAAACGCGGTCAACATCAGCAGAATGGGGACCGACAAAAGCGCCCCGAATACGCCCCATATCCATGAAAAATAGCTAAGCGCGATCAGGATCATCACCGGGTTCATTGTGAACCGCGCGCCCAATATGGCCGGGGTCACAATATTGGCCTCCACCGCATGCAGGCCCAGATAGGCTGCGGCCGGGATGACCCCCAGAACGGCGGTTTCTGCCGTGCCGATACCGAATAGGGCCAGCAGGGATGTCATCACCAGCGGGCCGATGTAGGGAATGAAATTAAGCAGAGCTGCAAGCCCGCCCCACATCACCGGCGCGTCCACACCCATCGCCCAGGCGCCGATCGTCACCACCACGCCGACACAGCCATTGATCCATGCAACGGTAAAAATATAGGCGGCGACCCGGTCCTGCATTTCGCGCAATGCCCGGGCTGCCTTGATGCTGGTGCCGAAGGATGTCCGGTCGAACAGCAGGTGCTGCCGCATGCGTACCCGGGCCTCGATCATGAAGAACGTCATCAATAGTGTCAGCAGGGTTTCCAGAATCACGCTAGGCGTCGCCAAGGCCAATTGCTGGATTACCGACGGGCTGGCCAACACCACTTCGCGCCCACCGGTTTGCCCCATCAACTTGGCCAGTTCCTGATTGGCCATCGCCAGCCAGGCAAATTGTCGCTGAAATTCGCCAAACCGCCTGGCTGCCTGGTTCGCCATCGCCGGCAAGCGATCATATAGCTCTACCGCCGGCTGCAGGATCAGGGCCAGCGCCAACAGCAGGATTGCGATGAAACTCAGCAAGGCGATCAGCGATGCAAGGATGTTGGGCAGGCCCCAACCTGCCAGTTTGTCTGCCAATGGGGATAGGATGATCGTCAGGACAATGGCTGTCACTACCGGGAGGAACACCACCGATCCGATCGACAGCACGAATGGCAGGGCGAAGAACAGGCCTGCCCCCAGGATCAGCACGAGCGCGGAAATCAGGCGCAGTTCCTGTTCCGCAAATGCCTTGCGCGTGCGGGCGGTCTGAATTTGCGATGCCGCGTGCCCGGGGGGCGGATCAGACGAAAAAACCGGTGCGTCCATTGCTAATCCTCATGTCCCCGGCAGGGGTATAACAGCAAGCTGCCGCTTTATCTGGTTACAATGGAAACAGCGCTACCTTGCGCCATATAGCCCGGATTATCGGGTCTTGGAAGCGAGCCCGTTGCCTCCGGCAACCATGTCGAGTTCCTGCAGGATCGCGCGGTGTGCCGATGCGTCCTCGGTCGATCGGCGCGGAATGTTGCCGTCTTCCATCATGGAACTCAACGTTGCCCGGGCCCGGCCAACCCGGCTCTTGATTGTTCCCACTGCGCAGCCACAGATACTGGCCGCTTCTTCATAGGAAAACCCGCCAGCGCCAACCAACAGCAAAGCCTCACGCCTTTCGGGCGGCAGGGTCAGCAAGGCACGGTGCAGGTCCGCTAGATGGATCGGTTCTTCCTGCCCGGCAGGTGCAGTCAGGATCCGCTCGGCGACATTTTCGTCATATTCGCCGCGGAAGCGGTTGCGCCGCATGTCCGTAAGATAGGCGTTGCGCAGGATCACGAATGTCCATGCTCGCATGGAAGTGCCGGGTTCGAACCGGTCCTGCGCCGCCCATGCTTTCATCATGGCTTCCTGCACCAGATCGTCGGCCATGTCAGGGCGGCCGCACAACCCGCGTGCGAACGCGCGAAGATGCGGGATGACTTCGGTCAGTTCACGCTTGAAATCGGCCTTTTCGCCTGGCGTGCGCGCGCTTTCGCTCATCTGGATTTGTCGTCCAGACGCGATAACAATGCCTTGAAGCTGTCGGGCAGGGGTTCTTCCACCACGGAATCGTATAATCGGCGAAGTCCATTCGCCCATTCAGGTTTCTGGCCAACGTGGTGCCCGGCGTGGCTGGCTGGCTGCTTTGGGTTCACTTTTCCGCTCTCCGAAATATCCTTGGCGCCCTTTTTCTTGTCAGATTTCATAGGAAACTTGCAACACCCCTGAGTTCATGCCTGATACCGCTCTAATCGAAATTTGTGGGCCGCGCTGATTAAATGTTGTTGTCATGCGGGGAACGAAGAGCCCGTTGTTTTGTTCCCTGCCTGACACCTAGAGTGATTTCGCGCCAGAAGGAATCACTTGGCAGTTCGAAAAACACGGCCTGATAAAAAATCTGGAGCGCGAATTTTGTTGCAATCAAAGTCAGCGATCCAAGTTGGCGGATAAATTTCTCGTCCGCCGCAAACCGGACCAACAGGAGGGTTTTTACCCGTGAATGATTCTTCTCCGTGAACCAGGCGGAAAATCGCCAAAGGGCTCTGCGCAGGTGGCTCGTGAATTATCCGCGCGCGGTGCCGGTGCTGATCTTCCTGCTGGTTTCCACGATCACCGGCCTCAGCGTTTTTGCGATCGAGCGCGTGGAATATCAGCGTGAACGTGTTCGCCTTCAATCGATCTCCCAATCTATCGGGTCCGCTCTAGAGCGCCGTAGCAGTACGAGCGTCGCCTATCTGCGTGCTGGTGCCGCTTTGTTCAGCATGGCCGAAAAGATCGAAGAACCGCTGTTCCACCGGTTCGTCAATGAATTACAAATCGATACCGACTATCGTGGTTCGTTCGGCATGGGTTGGGCAGAGGCCGTTAATCCCGAAGATCTAGAAAATTACGAACGGCGCATGGCCATCAGCGTGCCTGGCCGCAGGGCCGTATTCCCGCCCTATGACGGCAGCCGCAAATGGATCGTGCCGGTAACCTCTCTGCGGCCGCTGACCGAACCCAACCGTAATGCTCTGGGCTTCGATATGTATTCGAATGCTGTCCGGCGCACTGCGATGGACGAATCGGAACGGACAGGTCGCCCTGTCGCAAGCGGCAAGGTTTCGCTGGTTCAGAAGGGCAGGGATGGTTCAACCACCGGTTTCCTGATCTACATGTCCGTATTCGACAGTCGCAAGCGCGATGACGGCGGTGCTGCCCGGTCATTGAAGGGCTTTTTCTATAGCCCGTACAACGGCCAGGAATTCCTTGAATCGGTCGTGGAACCGGAAACTGTCGGCCAAAGCGGCATCCGCCTGTATGACGGGAAAATTGCGCCGGAAAACCTGTTGGCACAGATTCCCCCTGCGGTTTCGACTGGCGCCGTGATTGCCGCGCCGCTGATGATTGCGAACCGGCCGATGGTACTGGAGGTGGAATCGGCGCTCGACGGTTCGCTTTCGCAATTGTCTATGGCTACGCTGATCTTCGGCCTCATGGTTGCCAGCTTGCTGATGATCTTGGCCCGGCTGCTAAGTCAGCAGGCGATCGAAGACCGTGCATCGCTAGACTGGCTGCGTGAACAGCACTCGATCCGTAATTCCCTGACCCGTGAACTGAATCACCGGGTCAAGAATACTCTGGCCAATGTATTGTCGATCATTGCCCTGACCCGGCGTCGGGCCAGGGATTTGGATGAATTTACGCAAGGGATCGAAGGGCGTATCAGGGCGCTGTCCGCTACCCATGACCTGCTCACCCAATCCGAATGGGGCGCCACCCCGATTGCCGCGGTGGTGGACGCCGAATTGGCACCATACAGAGGCAGCGGCGATGTTTTGTCAGTAGAAGGGCCGCCGGTAAATCTCGCCCCCAACGACGCTTTGTCGCTTGGCCTGACGATTCACGAACTTGCCACCAACGCCGCAAAATACGGCGCATTGGGGGCGAATGGCGGACGGGTTTCGATCAGCTGGACACTGGAAGACGATACGGCGCGGGTCGTTTGGCAGGAATCGGGTGGACCGCCCGTGCCGGCCACCCGCAAGCGGGGCTTCGGAACCGACTTGATCGAAAAAATCGTCGCCCATGAACTGAACCGTCCGGTCGAGCTCGATTTCGCGCCAGAGGGTGTGCGCTGTGTGATAACCGTGCCCGTTCGGTCACTCAGTGATTTTGCAATCCGCGCCGGACGCTGATGCCCTGCGGCCCCCGCTGGCCGTATCGTGATCAGTCCAGCGGTCGGCTCGATCCGAAAAACAATGCCTGGGAAATTGCGGCCCGAACTGTAGCTTCCTGGAAAGGCTTGGTCACCAGATAGGTCGGCTCGGGCCGGTCGCCGGTCAGCAGGCGCTCGGGATAGGCAGTGATGAAGATCACCGGAACACTGTCGATCGCCAGAATATCATCCACTGCATCCAAGCCGGAGGACCCGTCCGCCAACTGGATGTCGGCCAGCACCAGGCCAGGGGTCCGCTCTGCGACAACTGCCTGAGCTTGCGTGCGGGTTGCTGCCGTGCCGCAAATTTCGTGGCCGAGCGATGTCACCAGATCTTCCAATTGCATGGAAATCAGGGGTTCATCTTCGATAATCAGCACATTGGTGGTTGTTTCCCGCTCGATCTCGTCAACGGCTTCCTGCACCAAGGCAGTTACGTCGGACGGATCCATGTCCATAATCATGCCGGTTTCCTCGATCGAGAAATCTTCAAGCGTGGTCAGTAACAGAGCCTGGCGGTTAAGCGGAGTGACCGCCCTGAGGCGCATATTCGCTGCGACCTCATGCTCGCTTTTTCCTGCGTTGCTTCCGGCAATTTCCAGATAGGCGCTGGACCAGACCTTGTTGAACGCCCGATATAGCGGAACGCGGCCACCGGCCAGCGAGTCCCTCAGATCGTCATCGGCCAGAGCGGCCGCCAGCGTGGCTTGAACGAAGGCATCACCGGTATTCTGGGAGCCCGTCAGCGCGCGCGCATAGCGCCGCAAATAGGGGATATTCTTCGCGACTTGATCGCCCAATGACATGATTACCCTTCCGTCTTGATTTGCCGCCATTTAACGCATTCAACCCGGTTAGGTTCCGCTCCGTGACTAGGTGTGTTGCGGTAATACCGGTTTGTAATGTTGACAGGACTGCCGGGATGATAGTGCCGCTGGCCATGCCTGTCAGATATTTTTTTCACATTTTTCATCCGCCCGGGAACCGGACTGTGTGCCGGGGCATTTAGATTATGTCACTGGCCGCGACCCCCCTCCCGTCCAAACGGCCAGTGATATGATCCCCAGGGGCCTCCACTCCCAAGCGAGTTCGGAGGCCCCTTTTTTTATTCCAGATGGCAGTTCTGGCACGATTGCAATGTCAGGAACCCTAATGCGCGGTGCCGCGCAGGCGGGAGAATAATCCGGGCCGCTGGGGGCCGCGAATGGCCTCGATCAAATCTACCGGATCATAGGGCTTTACCAATATTGGCCCCAATTCCGCAATTTTCGGCGGTATATCCTGCGGCGCGCCAGTGGAAAATACGATCCGCGGCGGATTGGGCCCGATATCATCGACCAGCTCGGCAATCGCCCAGCCATCATCACGATCTGCCAGATGGACATCCAGCACGATTGCATCGGGCCGTTTGACCCGCAAGGCTACCAAGGCGGTGTCGGTGGAATTGCAAAGCACCACTTCGCCTGCCCCGGCATCGATCAGTGCCTGTTCGATGGCCATTGCCAGCAGACCGTCATCTTCTACGACCAGGATACGTCCGAAGCCGGCCGGTATTTCGCGCTTCGCCGGCTTCTTTACACCAGGCCGCAAGGATTTTGCCACAGTCCGCCCTCTCCCTTGGCAATTCGGCCATCATCGGGCCGATGGCCCGGCCATCAACAAGCCGGGCTTGCTAAATGCAACGTTACAAAAGTGATCAAGGTTCCCGCGATGCCTGGATCGCCGACGAGCTATTTTTCGCAAAAATTCACAGCGCTTTTTGGTATATCATATATTCACGATTGATAGTTCCGCCAATTGTATCGGCGATTGCGACCATTCCCTGATTATCGTCCAATATCCAACCGATTTCCGCACGCGTTGCACCAAATTTGCCCACCGCTTCCTGGCGAATTAGTTCGATCATCATGAACGCCAGCTGGCTGGCAAGCCTGGAATTGTGGTATTCCTTGAGTACGCCCATCAGCGGCACGCGCATGTGCTTGCCGCGCGGTTTGCGGATCCAGCGCAGCAGGGCCAGCCAGCCAAAGGGAAACAGCTTTCCGCCAGTCTGGACCAGTGCCTCGTTCACATCCGGGAAAGTGATCATAAACGCTACCGGCCGGCCGTCCAGTTCGGCAATGCGCACCAGTTCGGGATGGATGAGCGGCAGCATCTTTTTCGCGGCATAGGAAATTTCGGTTTCGGTAAATGGCACAAAACCCCAATTGCCCGACCATGCATCGTTGAGGATGTGCAGGATGATCCGCACTTCGTCTTCGAACTTCGATTTGTCCACCGGGCGGATCCTGATCCGTTCGTTGCGCTCGCCCGACTTCACAATACGTTCGACTAACGGCGGGAAATGGCCACCGATCGGCAAATCATAGGTAACCAATTTCTTGGCCGGCGCGTATCCTGCGCCTTCGATCCAGCCCTGGTAATGCGCTGGATGATGGCCCATCATCAGCATCGGTGCATGGTCATGGCCGCGCACCAGCAGTCCGGGCTCTTCCCAGATCGACATCGATATCGGGCCCAGTACCCGGGTCATGCCCTGCTGGCGCAGCCAACCCTCTGCCGCGGCCAGCAATGTATCGCCAACCTGCCTGTCCGCCGCATCGTAATAGCCGAACATACCGGTCCCCGGTCCCATGCCCTGCTGCGGCGGAATGGCGAGGGCCAACTCGTCGATCTGGGCAGAGATCCGTCCCACTGGCTCTGCGCCGCGATAGGCGATGAACAATTGCGCCCGCGCATGTTCGAAAAACGGGTTCTTGTCCGGATTGACCAGTTCCAGCTGCTCACTGCGCAACTGGGGCACGAAATGGGGCACTTCGGCAGAGAATTTCCGACCCAGATCCACGAAGGCCGCGCGGCCTTTCTTGCCGGATACCGGGGTGATGGTGATCGGTGTTTCAGTCACAAAAGGGTTCCCGTTCAGGTTTCGTTTTCGTCTCCTGTGCGATGCGGGGCTTGTCAAGCCGGGCAGCAATTCCAATCTCTGGTCCGGCGTTCCGCAATCACGGTCACAAATTCATCAAAAATTTGCACTGCAGGCGATTTAGCGCCACGGTCCAGGTGTTATTTGCTGGCGATATCGAAATCTGGATTTCTTCATGAACACGCATGACATAGCAAAAGTGACTGAAACCCAGCCCCCATTACCCGGCCCGTTGCGCGAAGCGATTGCCGATGACATGGCAATGCTGCGCGCTGCGCGTGACCTGACCAAGGACATCGTGGAGGCGAATCCGCGAATCTACTGGCCGGACATGCTGGCATCGGCTGGTGTGGGTTACGCCGCGCTGGCAGGCGCGATTCTGGTGGACAGCACCTGGCTGGCCATCCTGCTTGGCATAGCTGCGGCGCTGGCGTTGTACCGTGCGCTGCTGTTTATCCACGAATTGTCGCATATCCATCGCAATGCCTTGCCGGGTTTCCGCACCGTCTGGAACCTGCTTATCGGGATTCCGATGCTTGCCCCATCGCTGATGTATGAAGGGGTCCACACGATCCACCATACGCGGACCCGCTACGGCACAGTGGAAGATCCCGAATATCTGCCGCTGGCGTTGATGAAGCCGTGGTCGCTGCCGGTGTTTATCCTGATTTCGCTGCTGGCCCCGCCGGCTCTCGTGATCCGCTATGCCATCCTGACCCCGCTCGGATTGATTATTCCGCCGATCCGCAAATTCGTGTGGGAGCGGTTTTCCGCCCTGTCCATCAATCCCGATTTCCGCCGCCGACCGCCAGCGAATGAATTTCGCCGCCGGTTTTTCTGGCAGGAAGTAGGCGCATCACTCTGGGCGATTGCGCTATTGGCCAGCACCTACTTCATCGGCTGGCGGCCGCTGCTGATTGCGCTGGCAGTGTTTTCTCTCACCGCCGTGCTCAACCAATTGCGCACGTTGGTGGCGCATTTGTGGGAGAATGATGGCGAACCGATGACCGTGACCGCGCAATATCTGGATTCGGTCAATGTTCCGCCGCCGGGAATCATTGCCGAAATCTGGGCTCCGGTGGGGCTGCGGTATCATGCGCTGCATCATTTGCTGCCCAGTGTGCCATATCATTCGCTGGCCGAGGCACATCGGCGGCTATCGTCGAATTTGGGTGCCGGTTCGACTTATGACGGGGCCAATCATGCCGGGCTGGCCGTGCTGGTCGGCCGGTTGGCACGCAACACCATGCGGGCGCGCTGAACGCGCAGTCTATTCCTCGGTCCGGATCAAGACCGTTTCGCCGATCAGCAGGAACAGGAAGAACGGTGCCCATGCCGCCAGAAATGGTGGATATCCGCCGAAATTCCCCATTGCCAGCGCTGCATTATCGACCACAAAATAGGTAAAGCCCAGGCCCATCCCGATCAATGCGCGGACGAATAACTGGCCAGACCGTGCCAGCCCGAATGCTGCGACTGCGCCGAGCAGGGGCATCAGGAATGCCGACAAGGGTCCTGATATCTTATGCCACCATTTGGCCCTCAGTTCCGTTGTACGGCGCCCGGCAGCTTCGAAGTCGGCGATGGATTCAGACAGTTTCCAGAAACTTTGCGCATCGGCATTGATCGTGTTGAGTTCGATCTGGGCAGGGGTGATGTCCTGGGCCACGGTCAGGTCTTTGACCATCGTTGTATCGGCGGTCGCCACATCGAACCGTACTGCATCGGCTAAATGCCAACCGGGCGCAGCATAGGTCGCGCGATCTGCACGCAGTTGTTCGATCAGCAAGCCCTTCCCGTCCCGCCGATAGAACGTAACCCGGTTCATGGTCATCGCATCGCCGCTGCCGGTGATCGTATTCGCCGTCAGGATATTTGCGCCATCGGTCAGATAGACATTCGATCTGACGCCGGAATCCTGCGGGACCGAGCCGAAATCATTGGCTTCCCATGCGCTGAGCGTGGCGGTGGCATGGGTTACAACGCGTTCATTGAAGGCAAAGCTGACGACCGAGATAAGCCCGGCGGTTAACAGCAGCGGCGCCAGCACCTGATGCGCTGAAAGACCCGCAGCCTTCATCGCGATAACTTCGCTGTTCTGATTAAGGCCGATCAGCGCGATAATCGTTGCAAGCAGCACCGAATAAGGCAGGAATCGGGCAATCAATTGCGGCACGCGCAAGGTAACATAGGTCCATAATTGTGCCTGCCCATTGCCCTCTACCGCCAGAATATCGCCGCTGGTGCTGAGCAGGTCGAGCATCATCAGGACCAGCACTAGGATTGCCAGCATCGCCACAATGCGGACGAAAAACAGCTTGGACAGATAAACCGTCAGCGTGCGAGAAGGAAAGAATTCGAATTTCATGGCCTATTCTGCCACCTGAAGGGGAAGGCCGGAATCCTGTTCTGCTTCAAACTTGCGGCGTTTGCGCCGGAACAATTTTCGCATCTGCTTGGACAATTTGGCCGAACCCGTTTCCAGCGCGCCAATCGCCTGCCCGCCCGGGACATAGGCTACGCGGTAATACATCCAGATGATCAATATCGCGAACAGGGCAAATGGCCCCCACAGAGCGAGCGCCGGATCGGCGCGGCCCAGCGCCGCGAAATCCTCCCCATATTGGTTGATCTTGTGATAGGCGACCACCATCACGATCGACACGAATACTCCCAGCGCAGAGGTGGATCGTTTGGGCGGTATCGCCAGCGCTACGGCGAGCAGCGGCATCAGCAGCATCATCACCACTTCCACCATGCGGAAATTGAAACTGGCCTGGCTTGCATCGCGCACCTGCTCAGTGCTTTCCGGGCTCCAGCCAATGCTGAGCAATTCGGGCAGGATATATTCCCGCTCCGCATCTCCCCGCTGGCGAAAATCCTCGATTGCGGGCAGGTCGATCGGCAAATCGTGGCGCGTGAAGCTGAGTACGCGAGGTGTCCCCCCTGCTTCGCCGCCGCCCATATCCTGTACGATGGTGCCGTCGTTCAGGCGCAGGATAATGGTGTTGGGATTGTCGCTGGTGGCCAGGAAATTCCCTTCGCGCGCGGTGATCGACAGCACTTGCCCCTTGTCATTGGCAACCCGGGCGAAGATGCCGATCAGCTGCCGCCCTTCGTTGCGGCTTTCCTCTATGCGCAGCGCCATCCGGTCCTTCAGCGTGGTGAATTCACCCACCTTGATCGATGCGCCCAACGCGCCGGACCGCAGGTCATAATCGAGTTGTTCGTAATAATAGCGGCTGATCGGCTGGACATAAAATACCAATGCGGCATTCAGCCCGACCAGGATCAAGGTGATCGCATAGGGAATCCGCAGCAACCTGCCGTAACCCAGGCCTACTGCGCGCAGCACATCCAGCTCGCTGGTGGTGGCCAGTTTGCGGAACGCCAGCAGGACGCCCAGTAACAGGCCCAGCGGGATCGCCAAGCTGGCATATTCGGGGATCAGGCTGGCGAGCATCTTGAAGACCACCCCGACCGGCCCGCCTTCCGTCGCCACGAAATCGAACAGACGCAGCATCTTGTCCAGGATCAGCAGCGACGCGGCGAGCACGAACACGCCCAACATCGGGATAATCACGAGCCGGAAGATGTACCGGTCAATGGCGGGAATGAAATTGAACACTTGCTCGGCGCCTGCCAGTCTTTCCAAGGGCCAGTCCGAAAGACTGGTTCATTGCCTCTAGCGCGAAAATTGCTGGCGGTCATGCCCCAGATTGCTGTGGGGGGGTATTACCGGTTTTCCCGCTTACGCTTTTTCCAGCGTACATTGCAGCGGATGCTGGTTCTGCCGGGCGAAATCCATCACCTGATTGACTTTGGTTTCGGCCACTTCATAGGAAAACACGCCGCAGATGCCGACACCTTTCTGGTGGACATGCAGCATCACCCGCGTCGCCTGTTCAAGGTCCATCTTGAAGAACCGCTTGAGGACCATCACCACGAATTCCATCGGGGTATAATCATCATTCAGCAACAGCACCTTGTACATGCTGGGCTGTTTGGTTTTCGTCTGGGTCTTGGTGACCACGCCAACCTGGCCGTCCCCATCCTTTCCGCCATCTTTTTCGCCACCCCCGCTGACCGCGGCAAGGCTCCGGCCCCACCGGTTGGCAGGGGGGGCTGCGTGAATCGGATAGGAGGAGGTGGGAGGTTCGAATTTCATATAATCGGTAATATCGTATGCCGTCCGCACTTCGCAAGGGTGGCGTGGGCACTAATCTCTATCGCCGGGCTGCATTTCATCGCAAAAATAGCCTGCAGCCGGGGCAGGGCAGATGGGGCAGGGCAGGCGGGGAGGGGCAAAAGAAACGGGCCGAACGGAAATTTCCGTTCAGCCCGTTCTGTAGTCAACCAGGGAGAGAGTTTCCTGTTCACGCAATTCTCGGCGCCGCGCAGCAAGGCTGCCGGCACTGTTCATCTGGTTCAGGCTGCCTTGCGGACTTTGTCCATGGCAACACTTACGCGGCTGGAAATCGGCGCGAAAGCTTCATTGGCCAGCTTGACCCATGCTTCGGTGGTCTTCGAAACATTGGCGACAGTCGCGTCGAAATTGCGGCTGGCGATCTGGCTCTGCAACTGGATGAATTCGGTCGGCGACTTGACCGCAGCGATTTCCTTGGCGTCCGAAGTCAGGGTCGAAACGGCAGCCTTGCCTTCTTCGACATAGGTCTTGGCCAGGTCCTGCATGCCAGTGGCGAGGATCTTGCCGGATTCGACGATCGCTTCGACATTGTGCTTGCTGAATTCGCCCATTTCCGAAGCGAGCACGGTGCCCTTTTCGTAAACGGTCTTGGCGCGGGTCTGCAGGTCGGCGAGACCTTCCTTGACCTGTGCGGTGTAATCAATGGCGGTTTCTTTTGCTTTGGTCATGATTGTTTCCTTTGGCGTGGATGTCTTGATTGTCCGGGTCTGCGCTGGCGCGGCCTTGCGGGTTTTCACGTCGGCTTTCGGTGAAGTCTTCGGCGCTGCTTTACGTGCAGCCTTGCGAGCGACCGGCTTCGCAGCGGTCTTCTTGGCGACGGATTTCTTCGCCGCGACTTTCTTTGCCGCCGACTTGGCCGCCACCTTCGCGGTCTGCGCCGGAGCAGTAACTGCTTCGGCAACCTTTTCGGCAATCGCCGGCTTGGCCGCTACTTCGGGGGCCGCCGCTGGCTTGCGGGCTTCTGCAGTCTGTGCGGCGGCTTCGGCAAATGCCTTCTCGGCAGCTACATCAATTTTACTCGTGGCTTGATCTGCCATGATATCGATCCTTGTGCTTTGCTGGCCCCAAATCGGGCGCCTTTATGTTGCACTGCACAAAATAGGCATCCTGGCTTCGAAGTCAAGAGGTTTTGTGCAGTGCAACATTTATTGCACAAGCTATTGAATCAGATAGGTTGCTAACGTTGCATTACGTAACGCCCGGGCGCATCTTCGATGACCTTGTCGCCCTTGCTGCCAGGCTTCCTTAGGCCTTTCGCGGGCACTTTCTTGCTGTCTTGCGCATTTATCCATTCGATCCAGTCGGGCCACCAGCTGCCCTTGTGTTCGGTTGCCCCGGCGATGAATTCCTCGAGCGAGGAAACGACCTTATCGTTGCGCCAATATTGGTATTTCCCCGCGCCGGGCGGATTGACCACCCCGGCAATATGCCCCGAACCGGCAAGCACGAACCGGATCGGACCGGAAAAATGCTCGGTAATCCGCCACACGCTTTCGGCAGGGGCGATATGGTCTTCCTTGCCCGCCTGGATATAGCACGGCGTCTTGACCAGCCGCAGATCGATCGGGGTGCCATCGGCGCTGAGCGAATCGGGTTTGACCAGGCGGTTGTCGCGGTAGAGGTCGATCAGATAGCTCTTGTGCCACTTGCCGGGCAGATTGGTGACATCGCCGTTCCAGTGAAGCATGTCGAATGCGGGATATTCCTCGCCCAGCAGGTAATTGTTGACCACGTAATTCCAGACAAGATCGGTCCCGCGCAGCATGTTGAACGTTGCCGCCATCACCCTGCCATCCAGATAGCCGTCCCTGGAAAGATTATCGAGCGCGGCGATTTGCGTGTCATCGACGAAATTGAGCAATTCCCCTGCCTTTTCGAAGTCGACCTGGGCGGTGAAAAACGTCGCGCTCTTGATCTTGTCCGCTTCGCCCCGCCGCGCCAGAACTGCCAGCGTCGCGGCCAGGGTCGTGCCCGCGACACAATAGCCGATGGTGTGGACGCAAGGTACCTTCAGCCGTTTGCGGACCTGTTCCACCGCATCGATCTGGGCGAGGATATAATCGTCCCACACTATGTCCGCCATGGAGGCGTCGGCAGATTTCCAACTGACCACAAAGGTTGTCACGCCCTGTTCGACGGCCCAGCGGATAAAGCTCTTTTTGGGATTGAGATCGAGGATGTAGAACCGGTTGATCCACGGCGGGAAGATCACCAGCGGGGCGGCCAGCACATCTTGCGTGACCGGGCTATACTGGATCAATTGATATAGCGGCGTTTCATGGACCACCTTGCCCGGAGTGGTTGCGATATTCTCGCCCAGGGTGAAGGCGGTCGGATCGGTATGGGTCAATTGGCCGCGCTTCAGGTCGGCCAGCAAATGTTCCATGCCCTTGACCAGATTTTCGCCCCGGCTTTCCAAGGTGCGTTCCAGCACAATCGGATTGGTGGCCGGGAAATTGGCCGGGCTCAGCGCTTCCATCATGCCCTTGGTCGCGAAGCGCAATTGTTCACGCTTTGCCTCGTCCAGCCCCTCGACCTCGTCAACCATCGCGATCAGGTGTTCCTGAATCATCAGATAGGTCTGATGGATCAGGGCAAACAGCGGCTGTTGCTGCCACCGGGGGTCGGCAAAGCGGCGGTCCTTGCGCGGCAGGTCGGGCGCCGCGTTTTCCTGGATCGCCCCGTCAGGCCCGCTGGTATATTGGCCCAGTACTGCCTGCCACAATTGCGCGGAATCTTCGATCAGCCGTTGTTGCTGCGTTGGCCCACCCAAGGGCATCCGGGACAGCCAGTTTCTGGACAATTCGGCCCATGCGGCCGGATCCATAAGGGTCGCAACCGGATTGGGCGCAGCGGTCTGGCCTGCCTGGAATTCATTCCACATCGCCTGCAGCTTGTCGGCCAGGCCCGTCCAATTATCTTCCGCTACGCCCGGACCGGAAACGCCCGCGCCGCCAATATTGCCCGGCATCATCAGATCGAAAAACGCTTGGGCCTGTTGGGCCTGCAGCTTCATCAACGCGGCAAATTGATTATCCGGGGTCTCATTTTTTGCCATTTCAGTTTTCATCCGATCGTATGCCGCCGCGGTTCGAACAAACTATATGGGCAAACGGCTACGATTGCACCTATGCATTTATTGCTCCACGGCATATCCGGACGAGTATTTTGTACCAGCCACGCAAACGCCGGCGCTAATCAACCAGCCGGCACCATAGGAATATGATGGATACCGATTTCTACCGCATGAAGCGCCTGCCGCCCTACGTGATCGCCGAAGTGAACGGCTTGCGGGCAGCGGCGCGCGCGGCGGGGAAAGACATTATCGATCTGGGAATGGGCAATCCCGACCAGCCGCCACCAGCCCATGTGATCGACAAATTATGCGAAGTGGCGCGCAAGCCGAACGCCCATGGCTATTCCCAGTCCAAGGGAATTCCCGGACTGCGCAAGGCGCAGGCGAATTATTATGGCCGCCGTTTCGGGGTCGATCTGGATCCCGCCACAGAAGTGGTGGTGACCATGGGTTCCAAGGAAGGGCTGGCTAGCCTGGCCAATGCCATAACCGCGCCGGGCGATGTGGTGCTGGCACCCAACCCGTCCTATCCGATTCACACCTTCGGGTTCATCATTGCCGGGGCCACCATCCGGTCGGTGCCGACGACCCCGGATGAAGAATACTGGCGCGCACTGGACAGCGCGATGGCCTATACCGTGCCGCGCCCCAGCGTGCTGGTGGTCAATTATCCTTCCAATCCCACCGCCGAAGTGGTCGATCTGGCATTTTACGAACGGCTGGTGGCTTGGGCGAAGGAAAACCAGGTCTGGGTTCTGTCCGACCTCGCCTATTCCGAACTGTATTTCGATGGTAATCCGACGCCGTCGATCATGCAGGTCAAGGGTGCGAAAGATGTGGCAGTCGAATTCACCTCGATGTCGAAGACCTATTCCATGGCCGGATGGCGGATGGGCTTTGCGGTGGGCAACCGGGATCTGATTGCCGCCATGACGCGGGTGAAAAGCTATCTCGATTACGGCGCTTTCACGCCGATTCAGGCGGCGGCCTGCGCAGCGCTGAACGGTCCGCAGGACATCGTGGAAAGCAACCGCCTGCTGTATCATAAGCGCCGCGATGTGATGGTGGAGGCATTTGGCCGCGCCGGGTGGGATATTCCGCCACCCCCGGCATCGATGTTTGCCTGGGCGCCGCTACCCCCGGCGCTGAAGGCCATGGGCAGCCTCGAATTTTCGAAGCAATTGCTGCTGCATGCCGAAGTGGCCGTTGCGCCCGGTGTCGGTTACGGCGAAGAGGGCGAAGGGTTCGTGCGGATTGCCATGGTCGAAAACGAACAGCGGCTGCGGCAGGCGGCGCGCAACGTGAAGCGTTATCTGGCGTCTCTGGGCCATAATGGGAGCCCCGGAACCGAGGATTGACTCAGGTCGTCCGGACCAGAGTTTAGCGGGTTCACTTCCAAAGTCCGGACGTTTGCCCTAGTCTAAGCAGCGCAAGGTTTGCAAAACAGGTGGAGTTGATTGTCGATGATCGGGGAAGCTGCGCCTCAGCTGACGGACAAGCAACGCGAAGTGATGCACCGAGTCGATCGCCGAATGCCGATCAAGCTGATCGCCAGCGAAATGGGGGTCTCCGAAACGCGAATCAACCAGCATATTCGCGCGCTGAAGCGAATTTACGATGCCGGCAGTCTGAATGAACTGGTCGAATCGTACCGGCTGTCGGAAGGCCGGGGCGGGGCAATGGGTGATGGCCCGGAATCCCCCGACTATCCGGCTGTCTCCGGCTCTGGCGAAGCCGCAAATTTGATGTCCGGTACCCCCTTGAGAAATGCTGCATACAGTAAAAAGCAGATGGGCAATGCGCCGCATGTCCGCGATCTCCCGGACCGGGACGACCCCGGCTTGATCCGATTGTCCGATGCACATGTGGTCGCACGCGATGCGCCTTGGGCACACGATATCGAGCCGGTGGTCGTCTTCGGGGCGCTCGACGGTAAACATGCCGTCCTGTACCGTTCCATGGTGATGGTCGGGCTGGCTTTTGGCATGATTGCCGGAGTGGTGCTGGTCGTTTCCGCGGCGCTTTCCTTGAGCGAGGTACTGGACGGCAGGGCATCGGTTGTCCTCGCAGAAGACGCGGACACCGGATGAGCGCGGTGGGCCCGAATTCAGGTCCGGAGAATCATTGAATGTCAAACAATCTTACCATGGATGCCAGCAACATTCGCAAGCTCATCCGCGAAGCAGAAGCCTTGTCCGATGAAGCGATGGTCGCCTGCGCAAAACTCAAACAGGCAATGCTCGTTGCGCGGCAGAATCCCGATGTCCCCATCGATGCCGGCCAGTGGGCGATCATGCGGCTGTGCCAGGCGGAACAGCAGGCGATGTCTATGTCCACCAGTTTGCTGCGGGTTCACAGTGAACTCAGCAAGGTTGCCCGCGAACATGCAGGTGTCGATGAAGGCATTGTTACGGAAATCGGCGGTTCGGCTATTCAGTCTGACCCGGCTTTCGCAGGCAACATCTCGTTCGAAGCCGCATGAGGGTGTGGGGATGATGCAATGGCCGAGTTAATCCCGGGTCTCAGGGACCAACTCCAGCATATCGTCCTGATCACCCTTGCATTCCTGGCATTCTGGAAGGGTGGGGGGGCGGAACGGGCGGTTGCCGGCGTCATGCTCGGCATTCTGGTTTCCGACCGGATCTACCACCTGATTTTCGGCAATTTCAGCAATGTCGTGTCGATCGATTACGGCCATGCACTGATCGATCTGGTTGCGATGGTTGCGTTGGTAATGATCGCCCTGCGTGCAAACCGGATGTACACCCTATGGATTGCATCACTGCAATTGATTGCCTTCAATGCACATCTGGCGCGCGAGTTGACCGATGCGATGTCGCCGATCGTCTATCTGATCCTGTATGCCGGCCCGTCCTATCTGCAGTTGCTGATCCAGGGGGCGGGCCTGTGGGCGCATCGCCGCCGGTTGGCCAAATACGGCCCTTACAAGTCCTGGACCATCAAGGCGGATACGCATCGTGGGGGGCAGTGGCGCGGCCTTTGACCGATGGGCTTCCACTGGACAGCGGGCCGCAGCGGGCAGCAGTGGGTGGCAACCGCTCGCAGCGGGAAAGCGATGTGACCGATCATTGCCAGACAGATCCGTTTTCCGTGAGAAACCCCAGTTTCCTGCGGTATCTCCAATCCCATTTCTCCGGGGCGCTGGAAGAACGGTTCCACGCAACCTATTGCGATGGTCGCGGGCGTTATCTTCACGATGAAATGCTGGTCTGCGGCTCTCCTGGCTCGGTCGGGATGCGCGCGCGGTTGGTTTTCAGCCGGGCACTGGCGTTTGGAGCCACCGGCCTGCTGCTGGCGCATAACCATCCATCCGGTCGGTGCCGCCCGAGTAGCGACGATTTGTCAGCTACAAACCGGATACGTGATATAGCCTCCGCGCTTGACATCGTGCTGCTGGACCACCTGATCCTGACCTGGGACGAGATTTACTCTATGCGGCTAGGGAGGCATCTGTGAGCAGGATGCAGATGGCGCCGCGATGATGCGGGATGAACGCCGTGATCATCAACATTATCTGGACAGCTACCTGCACATCGGCAACGATGAAGACATCAAAACAATGACAGGTGTAGCAGATGCAATTCCCACAGAATGACCGCGTATCCATTACCATGGACGATCATGGCGTAGCGCAGGTGCAGCTGGTCCGCGGCGACAAAATGAATGCGCTGGACCCGGAAATGTTCGCCCGCATTATCGAGGCGGGGCACCTGCTGCAAAAGACACGCGGACTACGCGCCGTGGTTCTTTCGGGCGAGGGGAAATCATTCTGTGCCGGCCTCGACACTGCCAGTTTCGGGCGCGAACCATCGTCCGACGAGCCGAACCTGACCGAACGCACATACGGCAATTCAAACAAGTTCCAGCAGGTATCCACGCAGTGGCGCAAGCTGCCGGTGCCGGTAATCGCGGCTATCCACGGCGTCTGTTTTGGCGGGGGACTGCAGATTGCCAGTGGGGCGGATATACGCATTGTTGCGCCCGATGCGCGGATGGCGATCATGGAGCTCAAATGGGGCCTGGTGCCCGACATGGGCGGATATGCCCTGTGGCGCGGGCTGGTGCGGGACGATGTCCTGCGGGAACTGATCTATACCAACCGCTTATTCAGCGGTGAGGAAGCCCTGGGGCTTGGTCTTGCCACCCATCTCGATGCCAATCCCCAGGCCCGCGCAACCGCCATCGCCCATGATATAGCGGCGCGCAATCCGCATGCAATCCGCGCCGCGAAACGTCTGGCAAATGCGATGCATGACCGCACGATTAATGATTTGCTGATGGAAGAAAGCATCGAGCAGCATGCGATAATGCGCACACCCAATCAGATCGAGGCGGTCATGGCGGGCATGGCCAAGCGGGATCCGAAATTTTCCGAAGTCTGACCTGAAAACTTGCGTCAGCGCCGTCAGCCGAAAATGGCCGCGCTTTGTATTCCAGCAGTCATTTGCCGGCCATCACTGTTCCACAGGCGCAATCGCTCGCTGGAATACCCATGATCGACATGATCGCTCGCGGTTTCGGCCAGCCACCATCCATCCCGTGTGGCGGGAGAGGGATCGAACAGGTTGAATGACCAGTTGATCGAACTTATCGGTCCGCGCCGCTGCATGATCCGGATCGCAGATGGCGGCAAGGTGTCGCCGATCAGGATCAATTCCTGCACGGGATCCATCGCGGAACGATCCAGCAGCCTGACCCACCGGCGGACCACCGGATCACCCGGATCGGCTTGCTGGGCAGTGTGGCGCACTTCATAATTGTTCTTCAGGAATTCGGGCGCCGGCCCGCTGGTGACTAGCGCGCCATCTTCCGGTTTACCGGCATCGGCCGCCAGGGGCGCCGCAGCATGGCGGCCATTTGCCTCACGCTCTGCGCCGAACAACCACAAAGCGGTCAGCGCAATTTTCCCTTCGCACAGGATTTCACTGCGTAGCTGCGTGACATTGCGGCCCTGGCGAATGATCTCTGCGCGCAGTTCCATGTCCGTGCCAACGGGTGCGACAAAACCGATCTGCGCAGCCCGCAGCGGCGGCAAACCGGGGAATGCACGTATGGCGGCAACATAGGCCATCAGCGCAGATGCCCCGCCATAAAGGGTCCGCCCCTGCATCCATTGCTCTGCCGCTGGTAGTTGCAAGGGGCCGCCGCCTGCGGTGATCGGATCAAGAAGTTCGGAAATGCTCATGGATACATTTCATAAGGAAACTGGCTGGCTAGGCTATCCCCAAAATGGAGCAAAATTGCCCCCAGAATGCTGTTAGCCCGAATAAGGCTTCAGAACATCATTGCGTTGCCGTTACCAAGGCGCTAGTTGGCCGCTTCCGCGCGCACCATTGCACAGGCACTGGGGCGCACACGGGTGGCCCGATGGCGGAGTGGTTACGCAGAGGACTGCAAATCCTTGCACGCCGGTTCGATTCCGGCTCGGGCCTCCACACAAATTTTCTTTTTATATCAATGGCTTATACCAGGGCGGACTTGTGCGTGAAATCACGCACTTACAGTCAATTGCAGGCGAGATCAGACGCGTAAAAGACTGTAATTATTTAATAAATATGACCGAAATAACCCATAGCCTCTGCGGTGAAAAGTGCAGTGAAGGTTTGGATGGCGGCGTAAATTCCGATGGCCGCTTTGCGCCGTCATTCTTCAACCATCCGCGATGACGGCGAGTTCCATCGAGCCAGGGTTGGGACGGTATCCACCGTCGAGGAAGGTATTCGCGCGCTACGGCTCGGCTATTTCTACCGGGTGAGCGCGCCGTCGTATCCTGCACGGGCTGGGTCGCCGCCAAGGCTCAACGCCACTGCTTCAGCAATCTTGATCCCGTCTACCGCTGCCGACAGGATGCCCCCGGCATAGCCAGCACCTTCGCCGGCAGGAAACAGCCCCACAGTGTTAAGGCTTTGAAGATCGTCGCCCCGGGTGAAGCGGATCGGCGATGAAGTGCGCGTCTCAACACCGGTCATCACCACATCGGGGTGATCATAGCCCGGGATTTGCCGGCCAAACACAGGCAGTGCTTCGCGCATCGCGGTCACTGCGTAGTCGGGCAGGCATTGAGCCAGATCTGTCATATACACTCCGGGCTTGTAGGATGGAGTTACCGACCCAAGCACTTCGGAGGGGCGTCCTGCGAGGAAGTCGCCCAGTCTCTGCGCTGGGGCCTTGTAGCTTGATCCACCCGCGATATAGGCCATCGATTCCCAATGGCGTTGCAGCGCGATTCCCGCGAGCGGATCACCGGGAAAGTCGCGTGCCGGATCAATTGCGACGACGAGCCCGGAATTGGCGTTGCGCTCGTTACGCGAATATTGGCTCATGCCGTTGGTGGCCACGCGGCCCTCCTCAGACGTCGCGGCGACCACAGTGCCGCCAGGGCACATGCAGAAACTATAAACCGTCCGATCATTCTTGCAGTGGTGCGAGATGTGATATTCAGCCGCGCCGAGGATCGGATTGCCAGCGTCGACGCCGAACCGTGAATTGTCGATCCAGGATTGCGGGTGTTCGATCCGTACACCGATCGAGAAAGGTTTGGCCTCGACATGTACCCCGGCAGCATGGAGCATCGCAAATGTGTCGCGTGCACTGTGGCCAATTGCGAGCACGACATGGTCGGCCTCCAGATACTCACCCGTGCTCAGATGGACTCCGCGAACGCGGCGGTCACCTTGGGCATCGGTAGTAATATCGATGTCATCAACGCGGTTGGAGAAGCGATACTCGCCGCCGAGATCCTCGATGCTCTTGCGCATGCTCTCGACCATCGTCACCAGCCGAAACGTACCGATGTGCGGATGCGCTTCGGTGAGGATCTCGGATGGTGCCCCTGCCTTGACGAATTCAGTCAGGACCTTGCGGTCACGATTACGCGGATCCTTGATCCGGCTGTAGAGCTTCCCATCGGAAAAGGTGCCAGCGCCGCCCTCTCCGAACTGTGCGTTTGATTCAGGGTTGAGTATGCCGCGCCGCCACAGCCCCCAAGTGTCCTTGGTGCGCTCGCGGACCACCTTGCCGCGATCGAGGATGATGGGGCGGAATCCCATCTGGGCGAGGATCAGGCCGGCAAAAAGCCCGCACGGTCCCGCGCCGATCACGACCGGCCTCTTGGACGTGCACCCTTCAGGCGCCTTAGCGACCAGATGATAACGGGGGTCCTGCGTGGGCTGGACGTTGCGATCCTTGCGGAAGCGCGCGAGCACCGCTGCCTCATTTTTCACGTTTACGTCGACCGAATAGACCAGCAAGATGTTTGCCTTATCGCGCGCATCATGGCCGCGGCGTGAAACGAGATGGCGAACCAGGTCACGCGGGGTGATCCGCAGCCGCTTGCAGATCGCAGCGGGCAGTGCTTCGTCCGGATGGTGGAGCGGCAGTGTCAGTTCGGTGATGCGCAACATCGTGCGGCTTTAGAGAGTGATGGTGCGGAATGCCAATCACACCTGCCCAGTCTATCTGAAGGACAACGGGCGGACCGGGTTCGTATCTACAGCGGATTTTCAGTTATGGTTATCTGTTACTTGCGGCTGTGATGTCAGGTTGCCTAGCAAGCAGTGGATAAAATCAGTTATTGCGACAACTCATTCGACCAAATCTGACAATTCCGAGCCATGTTTGGATCATCAAAACGCTGTCCGGAGCCATTCAATTATTTGAAATTGTTATAAAATGACAAAAGCATCGGAGCTCGTTCGTTTCCGACCTGGTCCGAAACACAGGTTTTCCTTTTATATCAATGACCTACACTGGGGGAACTTGTGCGTGAAATCACGCACTCACAGTCAATTACAGACGTGCAATAGACTGTAATTATTTAATAAATATGACCGAAATAACCCATAGTCTCTGCGGTGAAAAGTGCAGTGACGGCTTTGCCTACGACACAAAAATCTTCGTCTGCTTTGCGCCCCAAAGCCAGCCGGTCGCGCGACCCGCGAAACAACCCAATAGCAGTCTGAAGTTCAGCTTCACAATAGCGGTTGCTCTAGGACCAATTGCTCCCTTGCATACCGATAGACTCAACCATCGGTAGATCAGCTCAGACTTGTGTAGCGGTGCCAGCAACGACATACAGGGTCACCAACATCCCTGCTACCAGGCCGCCGGGGCGATAGCTGCCTGTCCGCTGCCAAGTAAAAATTCCGATGATCGACACGGCGGTCAACACTGGCAAAAATTGCAACGCAATCACCGTGCTGAGGGGATCGAATGCCGTGACTAGCGATCCGGTCATGAAGAATAAGCCGTAGATCACGCTCAGCATCACTATGAAGCCGGTCGTGAGCGTCAGGATCGCGGCCAAGTATTGCAATCGGCCTGTGTCACTGCGGACCGTGGCGCTTGAAAGCGACCTTGTCATAACCAGAAAGGCGACAGTGATCGGCAAGACATAGATTGCCGCAATGCTTAATTGGCGGAGATTGGGCAGTTTGACAGCGACGACCCATAGCCGGAAATCCGTGAGGAAAAGCTGGTCGACGAGCCAGAGTGCGCCGTACCCAGCCGCAACAGTTGCCGTGGCCAACAGGATGGATCTTGTCCAGTCTGATTGATGAGTATCAGCGGGGCGCCACATGAAGCGGCCTATCAAAAGGCTTATCCCAGCGCCGACCACGGCCCAGAGTGTAATTTGCGTGGTAACCGCCTGCGGCAGCCAGCTCGAGGCTGGCAACAGAAGAAAGGCGGCAATAAATGTCGGAAAGAACAGCAATGCCGGCAGCGCGGTATTCACTGCAAACGCGCGCCACCAGCGGCGGTCACGATGGTCGGCCGCCGGGATCGCCTCTACTCGCATGGAGGCAAACAGCGGCAGGCGGACAAGCGCATCAAATACGCCGAGCATGATCATGACGAAGCCGACAAGGCCAATCCCTGTGCCGACTTCCTTCCAATACCAGATCTGATCGCCAACCGGCCGGGGCGTCCCGCCATCGAGCGTGGCGGCAAACCATTCCGTAGCATTCCCGATCGCAGCCGCCGAGAAATGATCGCCGGGATGCGTCGTGTTAGGCTGATAAAGCTTTCGCCCGGTCCCTTGTGCTACCGCTCCATACAAACGCTTCTCCGCAACGGGAGCATCGGTGCCAAACACTGCTTGCAGCTTCTCGCTAGTCGGCAAGTCTTGCGCGCGATCGACGTCCCACATAATTTTCGAGAATTCGTCATAGCGGCTGAACACGAGCGCGAGATTGCGCGGCCAGGTGGTCGAACCTTCTTGTGCAAAAGGTGCACCAGTCGACGATCCTTCCAGCACCATCGATGAATAGGCGTCGGGCATAGCGGCAGCCGCCGCAAGTACCGTCCAGCCGCCCATGCTGTGCCCTTCGAGACCAATCTGATTGGTATCGACCATCGGCAGGGATCTCAAATATTTCAAGCCATCAGGGCCGCCGAAGCCGTTTGAGAATGCTGCGCCGCCGCTGTATCCGTGCCCGGTCTGATCAAGTGACAAAACGACGTAGCCGCGGCGGGCGAATTCAATGGCGAAACCGTCCTGTGTCTCGCGTGAATTAATATAGCCGTGGACAGCAAGAATACCGGGGGCGGGAGTCGAGGAGGTAGCATTTTTCGGCACATACAGCAGAGCGCTCATTGCGGTGCCGTTCGTGCCGGTAAACCGTATATCCCGAACGGTCGTGCCATCCGTTGTCCGGACGAGCTGCGCGAGAAATGCACCCGCGAGAACAATGACCAATCCAGCGACGATCAGCCACCAGCGACGCTTGGAGGTTACTTTTTGAGCCATCGCTTGATCTGTGACCGTCAATTGGACCTCCCCCTCGTCATTCCCCAAAGCATTCATCTAAGAGAATGCCGTTCAGATTGCACTTATCGCCACGCGTGACAACCAGAACGAAAGGCCGCGAATTCCGCGCGCGCCCCTCAAAGCCGTTCAGAAGACGGCCCAGATTTAGCCGAAAAGTGGCTGCGCGAAGGACGGTCGGTTTCGGGAATTCGGAAATTGGTTCAGGCCGAAGGTCTTGGCTGATCAGCGCTGCTTTATTGCCATGGTGGCGGTGAAATCAGGCTCCTTTTTCGCCACCCAAACGATCAGGGCACGTTGCCCGTTGGCTCGAAGACCCAATTGTTTTGAGGCGTCAATTTATCTGCCTCAGCTCAAAGCGAGTGTTGCAACCGCAATCGTCGATATGCCGACTGTTGACTCAACCAAGGTCGATGGTATCAGTTGCATAACTTTACCGACTAGAAAGTCATGCGAATGTCAGAGCTTATCAACCGTATTGAATCCACGCTCCAATCATCGGATCACCCATATCTAAACGGCGCATGGACGCCGAATTATGACGAATATGATGCCGATGACATGGAGGTGATCGGCACGATTCCGGTGGATATTGATGGTATCTACGTCCGCAATACTGAAAACCCGGTACATGAACCAATTGGCCGGTATCACCCTTTTGACGGTGACGGTATGCTCCACATGATGCGATTTTCAGGCGGCAAAGCGGAATATAAGAACCGCTTCATCAGGACCAGCGGGTTTGAGGCTGAGGCTGAGGCTGGCGAGGCACTTTGGGCTGGATTTACCGTGCCGCCCAAAAAGTCAAAACGTCCTGGCATCGGCATCGGATCGCACATGAAGGATGGTTCCTCCACGGATGTGTTGATCCGCAATGGCAAGATCCTCTCGACATTCTGGCAGTGCGGCGAAGGCTATCTGCTCGATCCGGAAAGCCTGGAGACATTGGGCATCGAACATTGGACCCCGGTCGACGGCCTATCCGCTCACCCCAAACTCGACGGCAAAACCGGTGAACTGATGTTCTTCAATTACGGCGATAAAGCCCCGCACATGCATTACGGTGTCGTCGGGCCCGACAATGAGCTCAAGCATTACGTTCCGATTGAATTGCCCGGCACGCGTCTTCCGCATGATATGGCGATCTCGGACAATTATTCGGTTCTGAACGATCTCCCGCTCTATCCAGTTCCAGCCGCGTTAGAGAACGGTTATTTCATTCCGCAATTCGACAAGGCCATGAAAGCGCGCTTTGCAGTCATACCGCGTTATGGTTCGTCCGAAGAGGTCATGTGGTTCGAAGCGGAGCCAACCTATGTGCTCCACTGGACAAATTGTTGGGAAGATGGCGACGAGCTGGTTCTGGAGGGGTATCATCAGAAAAATCCGTTCCCTGGACCGATTGATAATATGCCCGAATCCTACCAGTTGATCGGCGCCGGAATTGATCTGCATTCGCTGCGTCCGCACCTTCACCGCTGGCGCTTCAATCTGAAAACCGGCGAGACGGCCGAGGGGCGTGTGTGCAACGAAGAGCATGTCGAGTTCGGCACGCTGAACCCAGAATACTACGGCCGTGAACACCGCTATGTTTATAGCGCGCATGGCGAAAAGGGCTGGTTCCTGTTTAATGGCTTGGTCAAACATGATCTGAAACGCGGCACTGCCACCAGGGTAATGTTTGGCGAAGGCCGGTTCGGATCGGAAGCGCCGTTCATCCCGCGAAAGGGAGGGACAGCGGAAGATGACGGCTATCTGGTTAGCTTTGTGACGGACATGGTGCAGGACCGTTCCGAATGTGTCATCTTTGATGCGCGCGATATCGAGCAAGGTCCGATCTGCCAGATTATTCTGCCCCACCGGATTTGCAGCGGCACACATGCGACATGGGCAGGTGCGGACGAGCTGGCGGCGTGAGGCAAACAAGGTAGATGTGGTACGATGGGGCAAGACGTATATATTCTCGGCGGTGATCAAACCGACTTCGCGCGCAATTACGCGCGTGAAAATCTTGCCATATTCGATCTTCTGGAAGACGGCCTTAACGGTGCGCTTGCCGCTGCCTCGCTTGATCCCGAAGAGATCGAGGTTGCTCACGTTGGGAACTTCGCTGGCGAGCTGTTTACGGGGCAGGGAATGCTCGGCGGCTTCCTCGGGCATGTCCATCCTTGCCTCGCCGGCATTCCGGCATCGCGGCACGAAGGGGCTTGTGCTTCCGGCTCGCTCGCCATTCTCGCTGCCATGGCTGACATTGAGGCTGGCCGATATGAGTGTGCGGCTGTCATCGGCATGGAATTCATGCGCAATGTTCCGGGCAAGATCGCCGGTGACCATTTGGGCGCGGCAGTTTGGGTTGGCGCAGAAGCGACCGAGGCGGCTTTCGTTTGGCCCGCCATGTTCTCGGATCTGGCGCAGGAACATCACGAACGGTACGGGCTCAATCACGATCACTTGAAAGAGATCGCCAGGATCAATTTCGGAAACGCACAGCGCAATCCACAAGCGCAAACCCGCAACTGGACGCTGACCGATCAGCACTTCGCCAATGATGACGATCTCAATCCCGTCGTCGAAGGATGGATGCGGAGGCAGGATTGCAGCTAAATCACTGATGGCGCAGCGGTTGTATTCTTGGCCTCAGAAACCAAAGCCAAGGCCTATGCCAAGGCGCGCAATATTCCGCTGGAAAGTCTCGCACGGATCAAAGGCTGGGGTCACACGACTGCGCCAATGCTTATGGAAACCAAGCTGGAGGCAAGCAAAGGCTCGCCATACCTGCTGCCATGGACGCGAAAGGCCATCACCGATGCGTATAGCCGCGCAGGTATCGCAGGCCCCGGCGAGCTGGACGCAATCGAAACGCATGATTGCTTCACCATCAATGAATATATTGCGATCGAACATTTCGGCATCACCGAGCCAGGTGAGGCCTGGAAAGCGGTCGAGGATGGCCGCATTGCGCCTGGCGGCTCCATTCCCGTCAACCCCTCGGGCGGGTTGATGGGTATTGGCCATCCTGTTGGAGCAACGGGCGTGCGAATGGCACTCGACGCCATGCGTCAAGTTACTGATACTGCGGCGGATTGCCAGGTCGAGGGAGCACGCAATGTTGGAACCTTCAATGTTGGCGGGTCAGGCACGACCAATTGCAGCTTCGTAATAGGGACATAATCATGACCTCGTCCAAACACGCGCCCCGCAGTCTTGTCGTGGTGCTATTTGCAACCGCGCTCGGGCTCGGCTTTGCGTGGCTAGCTGGCAGCAATGGGGTCAAGGCGTACGGTTATCCCGTGTTTGTGATCTGCGCAGTAGTTGCCTTTGCAGTAAATTGGTTGGCATTCATTCCCTCCGCAATTGCCCAGACAGAGAAGTATTATGACCTGGTTGGCGCAATCACCTATCTTTCGATCATCAGCGCTGCTTGCGTCATGTCCGCACCACTTGATATGCGGGCCATCGTTATTGCCGCGATGGTTGTCATATGGGCTTTACGTCTAGGCTCATTCCTGTTCGTCAGGGTCGGAAAGTCTGGCGGCGTGGATAACCGGTTCGACGCTATCAAAATCAACCCGTCCCGCTTCTTGGTCGCGTGGAGCCTGCAAGCCGTCTGGACGATCATCACTTCCGCTGCCGCGCTGGTCGTTATTTCGGCAACCGACCGGGCGCCTATCGATGTCTTTTTCTGGATTGGGACAGCAATCTGGATCACTGCTTTCACGATCGAAGTTGTGGCTGACCGTCAGAAAAGCGCTTTCAAAGCCGATCCTTCCAACAAGGGAAAATTCATCAGCACCGGCCTGTGGTCATGGTCGCAGCACCCCAATTATTTGGGAGAGATAATGCTGTGGACCGGCGCCGCTATCATTGCGATCCCGGTGCTATCAGGCTGGTCCTATCTGGTATTCGCATCACCGCTGTTCATCACATTGCTGCTCACGAAGATCAGCGGGATCAACATGCTCGACGCGGCGGCAAAGAAGAAATGGGGCGATGATCCGCAATATCAGGAATACCGCCGGAAAACCTCAGTTCTCGTTCTCCGGCCGCCGCGCTCATAGCCAAAATGCCAAGCAATGCGACCCAGAAATCCGGCACTGCCAAACTCGTCAGAACGTGCTCGATCTGGCGCGCCTTGGAAGTGATTGGCGATGTCCCGACATTGCTAATCCTCGAGTCGATCTGGCTGGGCGACAGCCGTTTTGATCGGATCAAGTCACGGACCTGCCTGTCGAAGCCGCTGATCGCAGAACGCCTTAAAAAATTGACAGCCAACGAGGTTCTCGAACGGCATCTCTATTGTGAAAAACCGCCTCGTTACGAATATCACCTGTCCGAGAAAGGCCTCGCGCTTTTCCCCGTAACGATGATGTTGCTTCGCTGGGAAAAGACATGGTCCCGGCGCCGTACTTCGCTGCAGATGGAACTAACACATGGCGATTGCGGAAACGCGATCACGCCTGAACCAATTTGTGGCAATTGCCATCGAAGTGTCCAGCCGCAGGACGTTGAATGGCGTGAGGGTCCAGGTTTAGGCATGATGGAACCGAGCTACACGCGGCGGCGGCAGCACCGGAACCGGCAGGCCATTGCCGAAAACCTGTCTCTTTTTACCGATTCAGCTGAATTGCTGGGCGACCGCTGGGCAGGCCTCGTTATGCGCGCGATTTTTACCGAGCTGCATAAGTTTGACCAGATTTTGGAAGATAGCGGCATGGCATCCAATATCTTGTCTGACCGGCTTGCATGGCTGGTCGAACGCGGTTTTCTCAAGGCGGCACTCTACCAGACCAGCCCGGACCGCTTTGCCTATCACACGACATCGAAATCACTCGATTACCTGCCGATCCTGCTGGTGCTGCAACGCTGGGGAGATTGCTACTACGGCTCTTCGGCTGGTCCGCCAGTTATTCTCCACCACAAGAAATGTGATGCCCGATTGGAAATCTATGCAGGATGCGGGGCCTGCAAAGGCAAGTTGCAGCTATCAAACGTGACGATCAAACTAACCAAGACAGACGGCGCGATCGTGAATCAGATTTGACAGATACAGCCTTGAGGCTTGAGTGTCGGGAAAGGTTTGTCGGCTAGGACAACTTCTGAAATCGCGAAAACCTTGGGCGTTGACCGCTATTCGCACTTGTCGATCCGGAGCAGCCAGTCCGAATTGGCCCAAAAGTAGACTGCCAACCGTTATGACTTGTCGCGCGCGGTTGAGATCAATGCATGCCTAGCAAGCAGCGGAAAAAATCAGTCTCTGCGAAAACTCACTCGACGAAATCTGACAATTCCGAGCCATTATTGGGTCATCGAAACGCTGTGCAGAGCCGTTCATTTATCTAAAATTGTTATAAAATGACAAATGCATCGGAGACGGTTCGTTTCCGACTTGCACCTCCACACCGTTTTCCTCTATATATCAGAAACTTATGCTAAAGAAAACTAGTGCGTGAAATCACGGGCTTACGGACAATTTGAGCGGGTATCCATCGCGCAAGAGACTGCAATTAAATAATAATTTTGGCCTGAATGACCCAGAGTCTCTGGGGCGAAAAATGTAGTGACGGTTTTGAAAGTGTCGAGGATTTTGACGGGCGCTTTTCACCTAGTCTCAGCTGGCAATTGCGGCCGCGTCGACAAGCTCCACGACCTCGAAGTGGTAGCTCTCCCAGCCGCGCTGTCGTGCCGCATCGGCGGTTGCCGCTTTCTTTCTCTCCGCTTCCTTCAGTGACTTGGTGTGCCCCCAGAAGACCTCGGTGCGCCCCCCGCCAAGGAAGGCAACGATCCGCCAGTAGTGCGTGAATGGAGCAGATGTCGGGCCGATCGTCTTCACGTAGCCATCCGCCATCGTCGCGGTCAGGACGCGCTTCTTGATTCTCATGAGTTTTACCTAATCAGCGCCGCTTCTTAGTCATGGTAGCGGTGAAATCGGGATCCTTGTTTGCCACCCAATCGACAAACTTGCGCACTGGGGGATTGGCCAGCAGGCCGTCCACATCCATCCCATAGCGCTGCAATTCGGAATTGGTGAAATTGGCGATGAGAGTCTTCTGGCAAATGGGGTGCATGGGCACAACATCGCGCCCGCCTCGGCTCTTGGGCACGGGATGATGCCAGACAATGGTCTTGCCGGTAGGCCGGCTGCAGAGCCAGCAAGGAACCGCCGCGGCCGGGCTCACCTCCCCCTCGCTCTGCAGGTCGTCATGGGAACCATGTTTCGAATGTTTGCGGGCCATGTGTCGGTACCTGAATTGCCTGAACTTGCGCGGATCACCTAGGGTGGGGCCTGCAGTTTCGAAAGTGAACTCAAATTCCATCCATTAGGGCAGCTAGCGGCACGCGGCAATCCGATCCGATCAGGCTGCAACTGTGTGCCCATACGCTATCCCACCGGTCTGCAGCCTTGCCACTTGAATACTGCGTTCACAGATTGGGATCCAAGCAGCATCGCCTCTATCAGCTCTGCATCGCCTGGTTCGCTGGATGTCTTGAACGCCTTGATGAAACCCAGTGAAGTTGCCGCCCGCCCCGTTTTCCTGCTTTCATCAGCGATCTGCCGCAGGGCTGCGAGGATTGGTTCATCCCCCAGGTGCTTGCGCAGGCAGGCAAAGACCAGAGTAGCGCGGGAGTACATGTCTTCGTCTTCTTCGGCATCGATCAGAGGGGCGACCTGATTTTCCAGATTGAGGCGAGATTGCCGGTACCGATCCCGCTCGAAAGTAACCACGGATTGCATGGCGTCTTCGCCATAGCGTTGCTCGACCATCACCAGCTCGGCATATTTGGCGAGCGATTCAATCAGGAACCCCCGCTCTTCCGCAAGCCCGTGCCCAATCATATGGCCGAACCACTGGTGAGCAGTTTCGTGCGCCGCCCTCCGGTATGTCTGATTGAAGCCGGCCCCAGGTTCGGGCTGCGTGCGCATGCCGAGCCGATCAGAGATCAGAATGGTCTGCGGCAGGGCAAATCCGCTGATGCCAAGTTCGGGGACCATTATCATCCGCAGGTCTTTCCCGGGATAGGGTGCCACTTCCTTGTCAAGCCAGGCCAAGGTGTCGCTAGCGCCGAGAATGTTGGGGTTGTTGTTTCCGAATTTACCGGGCGCATAAACCTGCAGCCCTGTTGAGCCGACCTGCCATTGACGGGACTGCCAGGGCACCGAGTAGAAGGCGGCCATATTCCGGATGGGTCCGCTGGTGCGATAATGGTAGAAGTCCCGTCCGCCCTGCTGCCATTTGCGGATCAATTCCCCTTGGGCAATCGCAGAATGCGCTCTTTTTGTGCTTATAATCGTCTCGATAACTGCCTCGTTATCAGCAACCGAGCCAGCCGCTGGCGTTTGCCGCAGCAGCGATGGCAGCGTTAGCCGCAATTCGGGCAGGCCTTGCGATCGCCGGGCCGCAGGATCGCGCAGGGTAAGCTCTCTCCTGAATCCGACCACCGGCAGGATCGCATAGGCTGGAACGCTGCTGAAGGAAGGGCGCAACACGAGAGGCATCGATGCTGGTGCGAAGCCGGATTGATCCAGCTGGATCTCGAACCTCAGATTCGCGCTTTCGCCCGGCTGCATCGGTCGGTCCAGCTTGAATATCTGCTGGCCCAATGCCTGGTCAGCGTGAAGCACGGAGGCACCTTCAAATGAGAGGGTGGCCGGCCCAACGCTAGGGCCACGGCCAATCAAAACCTGCTCTATCGGCTGGGCGGTGCGGTTGACCAGCTGTATGGTCGTGCGCAGATGAACTCGATTTTCGTCGGGATAGATATCGACCAGTGATCGCACCATTGCCACAGCGGGCTGGGGCTTTTGGGCCCAGACCGAATAGATCCGCTCATAACCCGCGCGCTGCGCGGCGCGCTGCTCCGCAGACACCAGCAGACCTTCGGATCGCAGGTTGTTGTGGATGGTTTTGCCCTGCCAAATAGCAGCACCGATCAGGACCGCGAAAATGACCAGCAGCGGGCTACGCATGATGCTGCGCCAGCGGACTTGCGCAAAGGCCATGTTGCGATGAAAGGCAAAAATCCCAATGCTGAGCGCGGCAAGGCACATCGCCGCCCAGAACAACAGATAAGGCATATACCCGGCCAGACTGCCCTCGAACCCCCAGTAATGGTCAGGCTGCATGAGCGGCGTCGCCAGCGGCCGCCACAAGGGATGGCCAAAGCCCAACGCCGGTGCAAGGCTGCTGAAACTGAGGACGACCAGCAGGAAGTTCAGGAGGTTCGCAACGAAGCGCAATTTGACGATCGCGTGCACTGCTGTGAACAATACGCAGAACAAGGCCATCTGCGAGAAGGTCAGACCCAACTGCAACAGATATTCCGTTGGTTGGAACGGCGATTGCGCGACAATCTGGGCGAGGAGGACGGCAAATCCTGCCAAAGCGAGGAATACCGCGGATATGATCCACAAGCTGGCCACCTGGTGCATGACCAGCGCCCACGAGCGATAAGGCGATGCGGCGACGAGTTCCTGCATTCCTAACGCGCCATACATGCGGCAAATCCGGTCAGCCGCGTAAAGAAGCAGGAACGCGGCGGCCATCGGCAGCACGTCCCACATGACGCGATTCAGGGCATCCCGGCTGTCGGGCACGATTCGCGCCAATGGTTCGGCGTAGTCGATCCCGCTGTAGGCTTCCGGGCCCAGTAACAGGAACCAGGCACCTATCAGCAGGGGAAAGACCCTGTCCCGGCGAAAATACCGCAGATGCAGGCGCAGGTGTTCCAGCCGGCCGGACAATCGGCGACTTGGCATGCTGTCCGTTTTGCCGGACCGGGCGGTTGCCGGTCCGCCAATCTGTGATTTACGCCCAGCCCGCGACGGCAGATCCCCGATGCCGCGCACCAGCCAAACGCAGACCAGCAGCCAGAAAAGCCGCCCGGCAGCAATATTCAGCCCCCGCGATTGCAGGATTCCGCCTTCGGGAACCGGGCTGCTTAATGCCGTGACGCCGTAGGGATCGAATACCAGCATTGCCTGCTGGAGCGGGAGGGAGATCACCATGCTGCCGGCAATAAGCGGCGTGCCGGTAACGCTCGCCACCGCCATATACGCCAGCCAGCCGATTCCTGCCGCCAGATAGAGAAACCCCGCGTGCCCGGTGGTGCTGCTCAGCCGGGCAAGCACGCAGGACCACAAGAGGCATGTCGGCGCGTGGAGCAGCAGCAACCAGCCCGCAGAATGGAGCACCATTGTTGAAAGCCCGCCCGGGTGATCCGGAGCCAGCAAGCCGATGAAGACGATCTGCGCCAGCAGACAGGCCGTCAGCAGCAGCACGATGAAACTGCCGAGGCGCATCACCAGCCAGTCGCGCACGGTCAGCGGATAGCTTCCCACAATTTCCCGCATGTCGTGCTCTGCCTCACGCAAAAAGAACACCGGGCCAAGCGCGCCTGCCAGAAACGGCAGGATGAAGGTGGGCACGAACAGGTTCATTCGCAGCAGAGCTTCGCGTGCATCGCTGCCCACTGGGACCGGACTGCCCATGGCAAGCACCGCGCTGAAGCCGCCGACCCCAGCCAAGGCAAGCCACACAAGCGGGTGGCGCCAGAGAATTCGCCACTCGTTCGCAAGCCGCAGATTTATCAGCATTGCTCTGTCCCCCGGCGGAGGAGCTCGAGAAAATATCGATCCTCCAGAGTGGGCGGAACCGGCGCGAACCCTGTGCCGGGGCAGCCTTCACTATGATAGCGGCTGACCGGTTTGCCCCGCAGATAGGCGGTGTTCAGCAGAACAACACCGGGTGCGCGACTGGCTTCTTCGGTGGATTGCCAAATGCATCCGTCAAGCGATTGCACCAATTGTTCGGTCATCCCCCGGGCTACGATCTGGCCGCCCGCAATGATGGCCACTTCGGAGCACAATTGTTCCGCATCATCAACGATGTGGGTAGAAAGGAGCACGACCCTGTCGGCGCTGAGCTGGCTCAGCAGGTTGTATAGACGCAGCCGCTCTCCCGGATCGAGGCCGGCTGTCGGTTCGTCCAGGATAAGCAGGGCAGGATCGCCAAGGAGCGCCTGGGCAATGCCGAAACGCTGGCGCATACCGCCAGAAAATGTCGTGACCGGGCGCGATGCATGCTGTTCAAGATTGGTCAGTTCGATAAGCTGATCAACTTGCTGCGCTGTCGCTGTATTGTCCGGCAAGCCCTTGATCACGGCCATGTGCCGCAGCAGCGCGCGGCAGCCGATGTAGGGATAGGCGCCAAAAGATTGGGGCAAGTAACCCAGCCGACGGCGCAATTCCATCGGTTGGGCCACAATATCGATGCTGCCGAATTGCACAGACCCCCGGTCGGGTAGCTGTAATCCGGCAAGGATGCGCATCAGGCTGCTCTTGCCTGCGCCGTTCGGGCCAAGCAGACCGAACATTCCGTTGGCCACTGTCAGATCGATGCCGCCTAGCGCGCGCACGCCGCCGGGATAGCATTTGACCAAATCGCGAATCTGCAGCACGAATACCTCCACTTCGATGAGCTTGCGTGCTTCGCGGTGGCCGTGCATTGCCGCAACCGGCAAATGGCCAAGGCGGGGATTGCAGTGTTGAACCGCACAAGCATGGCCGAAAGGAGAACCGCCGCGCCGTTGGTCATCGAATTTACGCGGTTCGTCATTCAGGATGACTCTTCCGTCAGTGAGTGGTGCAGACTGGCCCGGTTGATCGGTATGGAAAGGTTTACCCAGGTTGAGCAGGTCTCGATATATTCCCGCAGAAATCAGAACATGGTCCACGCAGGCCATGCCGATCATCGCTGCGGTCCTGTTCAGCGCATATCTCAGGCAGCAGGCGGGAAATATTTCGGCGTGGACAAGCTTCGCCCTGGATATCGCTTTGGTGGGCATCGCAAGTCTGCCGTTCCTTGCGGCACACCTTGTCGCTCACCGGGCTCGGCTGCGGGCGGCGGTGCCAGCCTGGCTGATCGGCTTTTTGCTCTACCCGCTCGCCATTCTGATACTGGGCGGAGAGGGGCGGTCCGGCATTTTTCTCCCCAGCCCGTGGGAATGCGGGTTCGCAGCGGTTTTCAGCGCCGCGGCTTTGCTGGTCGGACGGGAAGGGCGTGGCAGGTACGGCGGCGGAAATATGGTCTCCATCCTGCGCCAATTGCCCGTCACCCTCGACGGTGCTGTCATCGCGCTCCTGGCGGCATGGACACTCGCATCGACCTCTTTATTTGCCTCTACGCCTGACGCGGTCAATAACCAGCCGCTGGGAACCTGGTTGGACCCAGAGAGGATCGCCGCCAATCCGGGCGAATTCGTGGGATATCTCTGGCAGTTCTCGATTGTCGGAATGCTACTCTACGGCTTTTATTGGGGATGCCGCCACTTTCTCATCCGCCGCGCTCTACACCGGCATGGCTGGATTTTCTTCGCGCTGGCAAGCCTTGCCTATTGGATTGTGGCCGCGCCGCTGGTCTGCAGCGTAATCCTGTTGCTGCCGCTCAACCCGCCCGATTTGAGTCTGTTGCCTTCCGAAAACCACAACCCCTTCGATCCCGCCAATTATGGCTTCGCCTTCGTCTTCATGGCTGTGGCAATACCGATACTGCTCGCCAGCGAGCGTTTGCTGACCGAAAAAGCCGCCGCGACAGGCCGGACCGAGCAGGTTCGCGCCGAACTGCACGCGCTTCAGCAGCAGATCAATCCGCATTTCCTGTTTAACTCGCTCAACACGATCTATGCGCTTTGTCTGCAGGATCGGCCCGCCAGTGCGGCGGCCGTGGTCAAACTTTCCGACCTTCTGCGCTATGTCGTTTACGACGGGCAAAAAGAGTGGGTAGGGTTGGATGCAGAGATCGAATACCTTCGCAATTATATTGATCTGCAATTGCTGCGCCTGGGCGAACGATGCCGTGTTTCATTCCATTGGCCGGATGATGCAGCCGGCTTCGCAATCCCCCCGCTGCTGCTGATAATGCTGGTGGAGAACGCCTTCAAGCACGGGGTCGAGCCGTCGGACCAGCCAAGCGAAACGACAATCCACCTGGCCATTGAAAGGGGGCGGATGCATTTCACCTGCGTCAATATGCTTGCTCCGGGCGAGGCGAAATCCGGCGTTCCGGGGGTGGGCCTTGGCAATCTGCGGCGGCGGCTGGAACTGCTGTTCGGCGGCGGATTTCGCCTGACCAGCACCAGTCACGGCGGACAGTGGCGCGCCGAGCTCGAACTGGATCTAAGACAATGCTGAATGTCCTGATCGTGGACGACGAGCCGCCCGCACACGAGGTGCTCTTGCATCATTGCCGGGCGTATCCCGAACTGAAGGTGGTGGGCCAGTGCTACAATGCCGCCCAGGCATTGGCGATGGCCGCGAAATTTCCGATCGATCTCATGTTTCTCGATGTCCAGATGCCTCAATTCGGCGGTCTGGACCTGTTGCGCGGATTGCAGTCGCCGCCCCTGACGGTGATCGTCAGCGCCCACCGCGAACACGCGCTCGAGGGATATGACCTCGACGTTGTCGACTATCTGCTCAAACCGGTCAGCATCGATCGCTTCGCCGCCGCCGTGGAAAAAGCCAAGCGCCGGCTGGCGGCGCAAGTTGCGCAAGCGGGCGGTAAGGCAGAGGATCTGGTCCTGAAGGTGGATCGAACCCAGCGGCGATTCCGGCTTGACCGGATAAGCTGCTTCCAGGCGCAGGGCAACTTTGTGAAAGTCTGGAGTGACGATGCAGAGAGCCTGGCCACCGTCACGCTTCGTCAGGTGATCGAATCCCTACCCGGCGACCGGTTCGTGCAGGTGCACAAGTCCTTCGTTGTCAACAGCGAACGGATAGCCGAGCAGCGAACCGGGGCGATCCGGCTGGACACCGGCATGGAAGTCCCGATCGGCAGGAGCTACCGGAATCTGGGCTCCCTGCTTTCCAGATAAGTCCTCGCGCCAGCGGTGCAGGGCCGATCCGACCCGAACAACCGGTGGTCACGGCGGCGAAAACTGCGGTGACGATTCTGCCTGCATGGACAGGCAGGAAACTACGTATGGATTGGAAAGGGGGCTGAGCGCAATTTGCAACAAGCGGCGCCGAAATACCGGTGCCCCCGTTGCATTGAAGTAGGCGCACAACATGACGCTCCACAATCCGGCCTTTGTGAACAAAGTCGATCTTGAGGCAATCCACGGCACCCAGGAATTCTGTACCGTCCACAGGACAAGCGGACTGGGGCGATGGTTCCGCATGGCGGGCGGCTGGACCGGGTTGTCGATCTGGCGGCAGACTGGGTTCTGATGCATCTGGGGAGGCTGGCATGACCCGGACTTACGACCGCTTTGCGGACCGAACGCAGGCCGGACAGGCCCTGGCTGCGGCGCTCTTGCCGATGCAATTGCGCGATCCGGTTGTGCTGGCCCTGCCGCGCGGCGGGGTTCCGGTGGCTTACGAAGTCGCCGAGGCGCTGGAGGCACCGCTGGACATCATCATGGTGCGCAAGATCGGCGCGCCCGGGCACAAGGAATACGGCATCGGCGCACTGGTCGATGGTTCTTCTCCGCAACTCGTGATCGACCAGGCTTCAGCCCGGATGGCGGGTGCCAGCGAAACCTATATCGAACGCGAAATTGCCAGTGAATTGGCGGAAATCGAGCGCCGCCGCGCCGCCTATCGCACCGGCCCGCCGGTGTCGGTGCAGGGCCGTAGCGTGGTGGTGGTCGACGATGGCATCGCAACCGGCAATACGGTGAAGGCTGCGTTGCAAGCATTGGCCAAGGCAAAACCTGCCCGCATTGTCCTCGCCGTTCCGGTATCACCCAGCGACACACTGTCCAGCCTGCGCGGCATGTGTGACGATCTGGTCTGCCTGGTCACCCCGGATCCCTTTTACGCAGTCGGCGCGCATTATGATGATTTCGGCCAGATCAGCGATTCAGAAGTGGTGGAATTACTGGCAAGTGCGCGGCAGAGAGCCGAAAAAAGCATGAACCAAGGTCCCGGTAATTAGGCGGACCGTTCAGGGACTCCGTTCAGGGGAAGACTGCCGTAGCCTCTTCAAGTACCCGCGCTCTGTCGCAAGGGGGTTTTTGCCTGGGGAATCGAGCTGCATGGCGTGCACCACCGGCACTATCTCAGCGGCCGAACCGGCCCAGCCTCTCGACCTTGCCCAGCCATTTCCTGCGGTAAGCATCCCCCTTGTCCACGCGGCCGATCAGCGTGACCCGAACGGGGGATACCCCGACGAAATGGAGGATATTTCGCTTCAAACTCTTCACGCTATGGGCACGGAAGAAGATGGAATAGGCCGCGGCCGGCATCCCCATAGTCACAATCAGGCGCGCGGATTTGCCCTTCAGCAGCTTGGTGTAAAGGCCGTGTTCCTTCGGCTGGATGGCAAATCCGGGACGCGCCACCTGTTCCAGCAATGCCTTCAGCAGCGCCGGAACATCGCCCAGCCACAGCGGGTACAAGATGACCAGATGATCCGCCCAGTCCACCGCGGCATGGACTTCATGCAGGCTCTCCACCGCCTTTCCCGATTTCCAAGCGCCGGGGTCTCGCAGCACTGGAAAGTCGAGCTTGGCCAGGTCGATCCGGCGCACTTCGTGCAGTTCTTCCGCACCTTTCACATAGGCTGTGGCGAGCGCATGCACGTAATGATCCCGATTATCGTGCGGGTGTCCATCGAGAACGAGGATATTTCGCATGAGCCGGTCGATATCGGACAGCCCCCTGCAGCGGGAATGCGTAGATATCCTTATGGAAAGAATGGGATGCCCAAATGCCGCCCTATGGGACCGGTGGGGATTCGGCCGGCGCCGCGAAACCGCCGTGGTCGAGTCTCGTTCTCAGAATTTCGAACAGGCTCTGGGTAGCTGCCACGATCAGCGGGCCGAGCACGAAACCATGCGCACCGAAGATCACGATCCCGCCGACGATCGCGATGAAGGACAGCATGGAATGAAGCGCGAGCTGGCGCCCGACCAGGATCGGATAGACTATATTATCGATCAGCCCGACGATGAAGGTTCCCCAGATCACCAAAATGGCGGCCGCCCCCCACTGCCCGTTCAAGGCCAGCGCAATCGATGCCGGCACCCAGACGATAAAAGCCCCGAGAAAGGGTACGATCCCCAGTAACCCCATGATCACTCCCCAGAAAACTGGCGATGGCAAATCGAGCCACCAGAACACCAGGCCCCCAAGAAATCCCTGCAAAACCGATACTGCGGCAGTACCATAGACGGATGCGAAGACGGTTTTCTCCATCCGGTCTGCCAGCAGCCGGTATTCCGCAAGTGAAAAGGGCAGCAATCTGCCAATGGCGGCCACCATCCATGTCCGGTCGCGCAACAGGTAGAACAGGAAATAAAACGTCAACAACAGGTTGATGATGCTGGTTATCGACCCCAGGATCAGGCTGGTACCCCACCTCTGCAGCCAAGCGGTGAAGGATTGGAAAAACTGCGGCAGGTCCAATCGGTTATCGAGCCAGACGATCACTGCAGACAATTCGGGATAGTCCTGCGAAAGGCCCCGCCTGTCCTCAGTCGAGAGCACCGCGCTCATCGCATCCATGCTGTCGATGATGCTTTCGAGCAGCGCCGCCGAAACGAAGATCACCGGCGCGACAACCAGCGTGGCCGCAATCGTCATTGCGATGGAGACCGACAGAGCCGGCTTGCGAAGACGTGCGCGAAGCACCCGCTCCACCGGCGCGAACAGGACTGCCAGAGTGAAGGACCAGACCAGCGCGGGGATAAATGGCGCGGTGATCAAATAGCACAGGATGATCCCGAGAAGGACCAGAATGCCGACCGCGATCAGGGACAGCGTTGGCGGAAGGGCATCGTGCTTATTCGACAAATTCTGCTCCCAATTCCGGCTGTGCGGCACCCATGAAGACTTCCGCTGTAATCAAGGCATAATCAAGGTAATTACGCAGTTGCGCGTGTGTGCAGGCCTTGCCATCCCTTCAGCATGGCTCGCTCTGCTGCGCGATAAGCTGCTGGATATCCTCCGGTCGGCACAGATCGGTACCGGGGGTCAGGACCGCCGCAGCCCCTGCGGCAATACCGAACCGAAACGCGACTTCAGGCTCTTTGCCCAGAGCCAGCGCATGAACCATGGCGGCCAGGAAGCTGTCGCCCGCACCCACCGCGCTGCGCGCTTCAACCTCCAATGCCGGTAACAGCACGGGTCCGGTCCGGCTGGCCAGCACAGCGCCCAGGTTCCCCATGGTGACGGCCAGATATTCCGCCTCCCCGCGCTCGACCACCGCCATTGCGGCCTGGGTGATCGCTTCTTCGCCAGTCAGATCTTCGCCCACCAACGAACGGAATTCCTCAAGGCTCGGCTTGGCGAGGAACACATCGCCGCCAGCCAGGCCTGCGGCCAGCGCCGGGCCGGAGGTGTCGAGCACGAAGCGCATCCCCTTTCGCCGGGCGATGGCCCCGACACGGGCATAGAAATCGTCCGGTACTCCGCCCGGCAAGGACCCGCTGGCGACCAGATAATCGTGTTTCGCCCGCTCAAGCCGGCTCAGGCATTCACGCCATTCACTCTCGGCGATCTGCGGTCCGGCAGGTACGAAGCGGAATTCCCGCCCGGTGCTGTGTTCATGCACTGCGGTGCTGACCCTGGTCTGCCCGGCGATCCTTATCGGTCTGCGCACCAGCTGGTGCAGATCGAGCAAGCCATCAAGCGCCACTCCGGTCGCGCCGCCCGAAAGGTAATAAACCCTCGCATTGCCGCCCAGCCGGACAAATACCCGCGCAACATTGATCCCGCCTCCGCCTGGATCATAGCGTTCATGGTTTGCGCGCAGCTTGATCGTGGGGATGACCCGATCCACCTCGCACGCAGTGTCCAGCGTGGGGTTCATGGTCAATGTCGCCAGATCCATCATCGCGCAGCCCTCATTTTCTGGATTTCTATCTATTGATCTTTTTCCGCCTGCGCGATGTGGTGCTTTACCGCCACGAAGCAGTCCGGGGTTACCGAAATGGAATCGATCCCGCAATCGACCAGGAAGCGGGCAAATTCGGGATGGTCGCTCGGTGCCTGCCCACACAGGCCGATCTTGGTGCCGTGCTGCCTCGCCTCTGTAATGACATGGCGGATCATCCATTCAACCGCCGGATCACGTTCGTCGAACTGATCGGCCAGCAATTCGGAATCGCGATCAATCCCCAGGGTCAATTGGGTCAGATCGTTGCTGCCGATCGAGAAGCCGTCGAAACGCTGCGCAAACTCGCCCGCCAGTACGACATTGGCCGGAATTTCGCACATGACATAGAATTCCAACCCGTTTTCGCCGCGCTGCAGCCCTTCCTGTGCCATCACCTCGATCACGCGGTCCGCTTCGGTCGGGGTGCGGCAAAACGGGATCATCACCGCGACATTATTGAATCCCATTTCTTCCCTCAGCCGCCTGATCGCCCGGCATTCAAGCGCAAAGCCGGCGCGATAGATCGGCGAATAATAGCGTGATGCCCCGCGGAACCCGAGCATCGGGTTTTCCTCCTCCGGTTCGAACGCTGCGCCGCCAACCAGACCGGCATATTCATTGGTCTTGAAATCGCTCATCCGCACGATCACCGGCGCGGGATATTGAACCGCCGCAATCCGCGACAGGCCGAGAGCAAGCTGGTCGACGAAATATTCGCATTTGTCGGCATAACCGTCAGTGAGCTGTTCTATTTCCGCTTTCGCGGCCGCATCTTCCAGATCCGCAAAATGCACCAGCGCCATCGGATGCACCTTGATCGTGTTAGCGATCACGAATTCCATCCGGGTCAGCCCGACCCCGTCGCTGGGTAGCTGCCACCAGCGGTTGGCAGCGCCGGGATCAGCCAGGTTGAGCATCAATTTGGTGCGCGTTTCGGGCAGGTGGGTGAGATCGATCGTTTCCGCTGTTATTTCTGCCGCGCCGGCATAGACTACTCCCGTGTCCCCGCCCACGCAGCTGACGGTTACTTCCTGCCCCGATTGCAGCACTTCCATCGCATTGCCGGTCCCGACGATCGCAGGCAGGCCGAATTCGCGGCTGACGATGGCGGCATGTGATGTGCGCCCGCCGTGATCGGTAATGATGGCCGCAGCGCGCTGCATGATCGGGACCCAATCGGGATCGGTGGTGGAGGTAACCAGCACCGATCCATCCACGAAATCGGCAATGTCGGCAGCATTCTCGATCCGGCATACCTTGCCCGTTGCCGCCGCTTCGCCAATAGCGAGGCCGGTGATAAGCACCGGCCCGGTCTGCCCCAGCGAATAGGATTTTAGCGTACCGCGCTCTGCCCGTGATTGGACCGTTTCGGGCCGCGCCTGGACTATGAACAGGCCGCCGCCACCTTTCCCATCGCTCGGCCCGTCCTTGGCCCATTCCATGTCCATCGGGCATCCGTAATGCGCTTCGATCAGCACCGCCCAGCGCGCCAGTTGCAACACCTCGGCGTCGGACAGGACGAAATCTGCACGTTCCTGCGCGCTGGTTTCGACATTGGCGGTCGTCCCGGCCGATGAGTCCGAATAGACCATTTTCACGGCTTTGGCGCCGCGCCCGCGGGCGATGATCGGGCACAGGGCCGGCGCGTCCAGTAGCGGCTTGAATATCTGCCAGGCATCGGGATCGACGGCGCCCTGGACCACATTTTCGCCAAGCCCCCATGCCCCGTCGATCAATACCACGTCGGGAAATCCGCTTTCGGTATCTATCGAAAACATGACTCCCGAACAGGCCAGATCGGCGCGCACCATGCGCTGCACCCCGACCGACAGGGCAACCGCCCCCTCCGCAAATCCATGCGCGGCGCGGTAGGAAATGGCGCGGTCGGTATAGAGCGAGGCGTAGCACCGCTTGCAAGCATCAAGCAGCGCCGCCTCCCCGCTGATATTGAGGAAGGTTTCCTGCTGTCCGGCGAAGCTGGCGTCGGGCAAATCCTCTGCCGTGGCGCTGGAACGCACCGCCACGGCGAGTGCCGGGACACTGGCTTCAGCGCTCAGCGACCGGTATGCTTCGATGATCGCCTGCTGCAGTTCATCCGGCCATTCACCTTCGAGGATGAGCGCGCGGATGGCTGCGCCCGTTTCTGCCAACGAGGATGTGCCCGCCTTATGCGCCGCAATGTGATCGGGGATGATCTGGCCTAGATGATTACGCGCCAGATACAGCCTGAAAGCATCCGCTGTTGTGGCATAGCCGGGCGGTACCGCGATGCCTTGCGTGACAAGCGCGCCAATCAGCTCGCCGAGCGAGGCGTTTTTCCCGCCGACCCGGTCTATGTCGCGGCGCGAAACCTGGGTGAAATTCAAGATCAGATTTGCCGTCATGCCTCTGCTCCCACTGTTGTGCGGATGTTGGCCCCGACGCGAACATGCACTTTGCGCATCTCGCCCCCCGCAGGAAATTCAATCGTGTCACCATCGAATTTCGCGCCATCCACCTCGATCCGAAGACCGCGGACATCGCTTGCCCGTTCGACCTCGATTTCTATCCGCGCATCGCCGCGCCGCAGGGACGCGCGGTAACCCGGCCAATCAGCGGGAAGGCACGGTGCCACGCGGATGCCGCCATCGCGATGGGTGATCCCCAGCAAACCTTCAACGCCCAGCCGCCAGGTCCATGCCGCAGCGCCGGTGTACCAGCTCCAACCGCCCTTGCCCCGGTGCGGCTCCGCCGAGGCGATATCGCCCGCAACGACATAGGGTTCGATCCGGTAATGTTCCGCCCCCTCGCGCGTGCAGCTCCGCCTGGCCGGGCAGATCATGTGGAAGATATCCAGTGCGATCTCGGCATCACCGGTTTGCGCGAATGCCAGCCCGAGCCAGGCAGCGGCATGGGAATATTGCCCGCCATTTTCGCGCTGGCCCGGGGGATAGGCCTTGATATAGCCCGGATCGCGTGGCCCTTTGCCAAACGGAGGCCACAGCAGCCGGGCCAGATCCGCCTCCCGGTCAATCAGCTCGCGCTTGGCGGCTTCCAGCGCGAGCGAAACACGCATGGGGTCGCCGCCGGCAAAGGCGGCCCAGCTCTGCGATATCGAATCGATCCGGCATTCCGCTTCCTTGGCAGAACCCAGCGGGTGGCCCTCGTCATCATATGCGCGGCGATACCACGCGCCATCCCAGCCGGATTCTTCGCCATTGCGGCGCAGTGTCTCTGCCCGCTCCGCCCAATGGCTGGCCTCGCGCTGCCGGCCCATCCGCAGCTCGAGATCGGCGAGCAGGCCAGCAGTGACAGAACCGAACCACGCCAGCCAAACGCTTGTCCCGCGCCCTTCGTCCCCCACCCGGTCCATCCCGTCGTTCCAGTCGCCCGTGCCCATCAATGGCAGGCCGCTGGCCCCGAATTGCATCCGCTCCAGCGCGCGTTCGCAATGTTCGATCAGCGGCGCGCCGGGCGGGCGCGGTTCAAACTGGGAATAGCGATCATGTTCATCGTTGCTCAACGGGGGTGCAGACAGGAAAGGCACGGTTTCATCCAGGATCGTCTGGTCGCCGGTCGCGCGGACATAGGTTCCCACCGCATAGGGCAGCCACAGCAGATCGTCCGAAAACCGGGTGCGTACGCCGCGATCCGATGGCGGGTGCCACCAATGCAATACGTCGCCTTCTTCGAACTGATGGGCCGCACAGGTCAGGATATGCGCCCGCGCCCGGGCCGGATCGAAGGGAATCAGCGCCAGCACATCCTGCAACTGGTCCCGGAATCCGATTGCGCCGCTCGCCTGGTAAAAGCCGCATCGCGCCATTATCCGCGAAGAAACGCTCTGGTAAATCAGCCAACGGTTGATCATCAGGTCAAAGGCCGGGTCAGGGGTTTCCACCGTAACGCAGCCAAGCAAATCATCCCATTTGCGGGTCGATGCGGTTTCGGCATCGGCAATTGTTTCCGTCGATCGCCAATGCGCGGCCAGGGCCAGAGCCTCCGCCTCGTCTTCGGCCTCACCCAGGATGAAGGACACTTCGCGGCTTTCGCCTGGGGCCAGGTCGAGATGCACCTGGTAGGCTGCGCAGGCATCCTCCCCCGCCGCCTCGGTGCCTGCCAGCCCCCAGCGGCCCAGTGCCTCGGGGGCGCTTTCAGTGCCTTCGCGACCGAGAAATTCCTGCCGGTCGGTGGTAAAACTATGCGTATCGCGTGTGGCGGTGAGGAACGCAGCCCGGCCCGCGAAATCTATGTTCCACGGGCTGTTTGCCAGAATTACCTGTCCCGCCACGTCAAATCGGCAGGAGACATGGCGCCGGGCAATGGAGGCCAGCGATCCCAGCAGCCATTCGGCATAATAGGTCGCGGTCAAGCGGCGATGGCGCGCGGAATTATTGGTGAGACGCAGGCGCACCACCTTCACCCTTGCATCGGGCGCCACAAAGACCCGCTGTTCCTGGGTGATGGCGTGGGATGATTTGTGCCACCACGAATAGCCTGCTCCATGGCCGATATCGCACGGCGCCTCCTGCCCCGCCGGTGCAGGAGTGACCGACCAAACGTCTGCCGCCTCCTCATCCCGCAGATACAGCACTTCTACCGGCCGGTCGCACACCGGATCATTGGTCCACGGGGTGAGACGGTTTTCGCCGCTATTGACCGACCAGCTGAAACCGCCGCCGCTTTCTGTTACCAATGTTCCAAACCGGTCGTTGGCCAGCACATTTGCCCATGGTGCGGGCGTGGTCTGCCCTGGTTCAAGGCGGATCAGATATTCTCTCCCGTCACCGGAGAATCCGCCTAAACCATTGGCGAATTGCAGCTTTGCCCGGCGTTTTTTTCTGACCGGGAGAGCCGGTCGGTCGGCGAGACTGGGCAAAATCGGCGGCGGCGGCGTCGGCGGCATGCGTATCTGCCCCAGTTGATCGGCCAGCGAACCTGCATTGTCGTCCACAATCGCCCAGGCCATCACTTCCAGCAAACGGATATGATCGGGGCCGCTCTGGTCGGCGAACAGCAGATGGATGCCGCCGTTACGGCCGAGCATTTCGCTCGCCCCGATTTCCCGCAGCAATTCGTGCAATTCGCCGCGCATGGGCTCTGCATAGGTCGAACCGCTGGTCTGCAGGATCACCAGATCGACCGGTAGCCCGGTCCGTCGCCACAATTGGTGTGCACTGGCCAGCAGGGGTAGCATGTCGCCCGCCGCGCCGCTCGTCCGCAGTAGCAGGATCGGCAGATCGCCCGACAGGGCCATGCCCCACAGCCCGCCTTGCCCCAGGTGGTTTTCGCGAATTCGCGCAGGCTCTGCGCGCATTGCCACATGCGGATAGATCAGCAGCGAACCAAGAGACTGGATCGCGGGCAAGTCCGCCTGCTTTATCCGCGCACGGCCGACCGTGCGAGCGGCCTCGATCGCCGCATCGCCAAATACCCATTCCATCGACGCCAGCGTGGCATGACGCGCGGCGATTTCCAGTGCAGCCGACGAGCTGGCCGCAATCGCGGTCACGATACACATGACATGTTGTTCACCCGGTTCCAGGACGATTTCGGATTGCAACGCGGAAATGGGATCCAGGGTCCAGCCGGCGCTATCCCCCAGGGGCTGCGAAGCGCCAACGGGATTGCGCAAGCTGCGCCCCCGGCCGATAAAGGCGCGGCGATCCACTTCGTATTTCAACCCCTCGACCGGGCCGTTGTCATCGATCATGAACTGGACCATCGTTGCAGGCGTTTCGCGGGCATTGCGCGGCCGGCGGGTAAACAGCAGGCCGCCGATCCGGGGGCGGAATTCACCGCCGGTGAACAATTTGCTGAATGCCGGATGCCGTTCATCATCGAGCGGCGGCGCGAGAACGATTTCGGCATAGGTTGTCAGCCGTAATTTGCGTGGTTGGCCGGTTTCATTGACCATCGTTACGCGGCGGATTTCCAGATCGTCCCCGCTGCCCACGCATACTTCCATCCGCAGGTCGATCCCGTGATCGCGGCGATGGAATTCGACACCATGCGGCTGGAAAATAGTGTGATATTCATCTGCGACCACGCCGGTCGGCTGGCGCGTGGCGGACCATAGATTACCGCTCTGTTCTTCCTGCACATACAGCCAGATTCCATCTGCATCGCGCGTCGCGTCCGGTACAAAGCGGGTCAGCGACTGGCCTTGATAGCGCAGCGTTCCTCCGCCGCTTTCGCCAATCCAGCTCGACAAGCGGCCATTTCCCAGAACCTGGATCTGGGGGAATGGAGACAGGGTCGGTTCCCACGGCTGGATTGCGCTCGTCTGCAAAACCCCCTTGGGGGCTTCCAGTGTTTCGAGCCGTTCCAGCTCTGGCGGGATTTCACGCGGCACCCGTTCGCTGAGCAGCAGCGAAACCAGCCGCATCTGCGGATGGCGCGCAAACCGCTGCACCATCAAATCGCCCGTCAGCAAATTGGCGATCGCGCACAGCATCATACCCTGGTGATGGGCCATATAGGCAATGACCGGGGTGAACCGGGCGTTGGCAGGCACCCGGCCAGGAGTGAAATCGAGGGCTTCCCACATGCCATAGCGCCCTTCCGCGCCCAGCGCAGTCAGTTGCCGCAGATTGGCTGTGGCCAGTCCCGGCGCGACCGCCAGCGCCAATGCGGAAGCATAGGGCGCGATAACCTGATCCCGCGATAACCCGCGTTTCAAACCAAGGCCGGGGGTTCCGAACGCCTGATAACGGTATCGGTGTTCCGGATCACGCTCGGCATAGGCGGATTCGGATACGCCCCAGGGCAGTCCATGCATCAGTCCATAGCGGCGCTGGATATCCACCGCGACCCGTTCGCTTTCGCCCAGCAAGGTCTCCGGCTCTCCGCGCAGCAGCAGGCGCGGCATCAGATATTCGAACATCGATCCGCTCCACGACACCAATGCCAGACCGCTCGGACTCGACTTGGTCACCGGTCGTTCCAGGTGGAACCAATGCTCGATCGGCACATCCCCCTTGGCGATGGCAAAGAAGCTCGCCAACCGGGCTTCGGATGCGAGCAGGTCGTAATGGTGGGTATCGATCCGGCTGGCGGTGACATTATGCCCGATGAAAAACAGCCGGCGTTCGCGGTCAAACAGCCATGAAAAATCCATCGACCACGCCAGCGCGATCGCATCATCAGCCAATGCCAACAGGTTTTGCGCCAGATCACCGGGCAGCGCCTGGTCGCGCTGCATTTCGTCCATATGGTGCCGCAGCCGGTCGAGCCAGGCGAACAAGTCCAGCAAGTCCTCTGGCGCGCCATCGACCGCCGTTTCGGCGACATGCTCTGCGTCCTCTTCTATTGCTGTCAATGCCGTCTTGCGGACCCAGCGAATGAAGGCCTCCTGCTCCATTTTCCCGGCATTCACGGCCCCGGCCATGCGCGACCGGATTGCCGTGATCTGGTCACGCAGACCGCTGGCCTGGGGGAAACGCGCGACCGCCTGAAAAAGCAGTTCGAGCACATCTTCCAGTCCGTCCCACCGTTGCTGCTCGATGCCTTCCTGCGCTGCCGCCTCGCGCAATGTCTCGGCAAAGGCAATCAGGCAGACCGCCAGATTGCCGCTATCGACAGTCGAGACATAACGCGGCTCAAGCGGGCGGAGATGGCGCGTTTCATACCAATTGTAGAAATGCCCGCGGTAACGCTCCAGCCGGGCCATCGCATCGAAGACATTGCGCCCGCGGGCTACCAGTTCCCCGCGGCCGAGATACCCCATGTCCCATGCAGCTGCAGTCGACAGCAGCAGCATGCCGATATTGGTCGGCGATGTGCGGTGCCCTACCTCCTCGTGCGGCGGGCCCTGGTAATTGTCGGGCGGCAACCAATTGTCTTCCGGCCCGGCGAAACTTTCGAAATAATACCAGGTCCTGCGTGCGAGAAGCCGGAGGTATTCCGCATCGCCTTCGCCCAGCGGAACCGCGTTCGTCCGGCGCGGTCTGCCGCTGAACAGGGCAATTTCGGGCGCGGCAATCCAGGCTGCCAGCAGTGGCAAGGCTTCTGGCAGGGCTGTCGGCCGCAAGATGACCAAGGCGGCAGTGATCGCTGCGGCAATCACTGGACCTTGCCACATTTCGTGCCACACCATCGCCCGCGTGCTGCGCTGCTTCATCCCCGCCGCCACGTGGGCCGCCGCAGTCCATTCAAGCAGGTGCCGGTGCGTTACAAAGCTACGCCACAGGGTCACGATGATTGCATCAAGCGACAGCACCGCTTCATGCAGCAGGTAGACGATTGCCAGCAGCCAGCGGCCTGCCTGATCCGAGAGGCGCGCCATCAAGCCATAGGACACACCCACCCGTCGCCCCCGCGCCAGCCCGCTGATGACGTCGGTAAACAATTGCCAACCCGGGGCCAGCAGGACGAGCGCGGTCCAGAACCAGGGGCTTCCCGGCAGTACGAACCACCCAGCCAGAGCCAGCAGCAGCAATCCCGGCGCCACCAGGCTGCGGCGCAGATTGTCGAGAATTTTCCAGCGGTCGATCCCGCTGATCGGGTTGTGCATCCGGCTCCCGCCAGCCCCGGGAACGCGCGGCCAGAGCCAGGCGATCAACTGCCAGTCCCCTCTGATCCAGCGGTGCAGGCGCCGGGCAAATTCGGGATAGCTCGCCGGAAAATTTTCGTAGAGCACGATATCTGTGGCCAGCGCGGCTCGGCCATGTGCGCCTTCGAACAGATCATGGCTGAGAATGCGGTTCTCCGGTACCCGTCCGTCTATCGCCGCATGGAATGCGCGGACATCATAAACTCCCTTACCCACGAAAATCCCGGCACCGAACAGGTCCTGATAGACGTCGGAAACTGCCCTGCTGTAGATATCGATCGCGGTTTCGCCCGTGAACAGGCGGGCGAATAGGGTCCGGATGCCCGCTTGTGGTGAAATCTCGACCCGAGGCTGGACCAACGCATAGCCGCGGATCACCCGGTCCCGTTCACGGTTCAGCCGTGCTCGATTTAGCGGATGGGCAATGGTGCCGACCAGCCGCGCAACCGATCCTGGTGGCAGCAATGTGTCCGCATCGACTGTCACTACATAGCGAATGTCCCTGATGGCCGGCAAATTGCCTTCATGTAGACAGAAGGCCGACCAATCGTCGTCGATCAGCAGTCGGTTGAATTGTTCCAGCTTACCGCGCTTGCGTTCCCACGCCATCCAGCAGCCTTCACCCGCATTATACCGCCGCGGGCGCAGCAGCAGATGAAAGGGCGCTTTCCCGTCCTCGCCCACATGCCGGTGATTGAGCGCGCGGATTGCGGCCACGAGCGTATCGATGATTTCCCCGTCTTCAGGCATTGTCTCTGCCTGCGCATCGGCAAGATCAGCCAGCAGGGCGACCTGCAATTGCGGATCGATATTGGCCAGCCAATGCGTTTCAAGCTGCTCGGCAAGGCCCGCGACCTCAGCGGGCGAGGCGATCACTACCGGCACAACTACAAAGCTGCGAGCAGCTTCGGGCAAGCCCTTGCGGTAGTCTAGCTTGGGCAGGACGCTGGGCGGAACCATGCGGGTAATCGCCCAGTGAACTGCAGTTATCGCTAGCACGGATGCCGGCACGAGACTGGCGAGCATCGCGCCCAGCCAGCCGGCAAACGATGCGCCGACCAGCGCCAGATACAGCGCGGGCAGGATCAGTGCGCCCAAGCCGGAAAGCAGAATCGCCGCGCTATAGAACCTCCCGGGATTGGCCTGCACCATCCGGCGGACCCGCTGGCCCAGGCCAATCGAGGTGCCCAGTTCGCGCTCGAGATCGAACCGACCTTCGTCGACCAGCCAATATCCGACATGATGGCCGACTTCCTCCGCCCCTGCCGTGCGGGCGCGATGGATCGCGGCGCCGGCAATCCGGCATTCGTCACAATTGCTGGCCCGCGCCAAATGCTCCACTGCGGCGCGGTATTTATCCCGCGTCTCGAAATCCATTTTCAGATAATGACCGGAGGGGTCTCGGCCTAATGCTTCTTCCACCAGGCTGACCTGATCGAAGAATTCGTCCCACGGGATCGCAGCGATAATTCCCAGGTTCGAAATGGATCGGGCAACCCGTTCCGTGGGATCGAGGGACTGCGGGTCCAGCGACTGGGGATTGAGCGATGCATCAGACGGCGAAAACGGTAGCTTGATCGATTCGCCCAGCAAGGGGGAAAGCGCAAGGACCAAAATCTCCACGCAGGCGATCCGCAACATCGTGGGAAACGCCCATAATTCGGCAATCGTCAACGGTGTGCGTTGTTGATAGGCCTGAAGCAGCCGGATTGCTCCGCCGAGAGATACCTGAACGTGGCTTACGCGCAGGTATGCATGCGCCAGATCGTAAATGCGCGGGGGCGAACCATCATACCCGGCCAAAGCCGGCAGTTGACGATAGAAAGTTGGCGGCAGATCCTTGTCGATCTGGCGCAAGGCGCGGTGGACCTTGTAATCATTGTCCAGCAGCCATTCAGCAGCCTTGCCAGCCGCCGGCGGCGGATCGACACAGGCCAGCCGGACGTCGCTTAGCCACCGCTGCACGTCTGCGATTTGTTTCCAGACTGCTACCGATTCGGGAGGGGTGTGGCTGACCCGGTGCCGTGCAGCCAGCTCGTGCGCCGCAATTTCGAGCGGCGATTCGGGATTGGCGTCCGCACTCACTCTTCAAAGCGAAAAACAGATGCATTGCGGCAGTTGGATGGCTCGCGCCCGAAACTGCACCTGATATTGGGCCTCACGATCAACAGCGGCACCGGCGCATGACCGGCCAGATATTCCGCCACGCTTCCGCAGGGCACATCGTCCAGCCCGGTGTTTCCATGCGATGCCATGACGATAAGGTCTGCTTTCTCCTCGATCGCCATTTCGCGCAACATAGAACGCGGATCGCCGGGGCCTCGGGTGATGGTTTTGACATCCAGTCCGTCTTCGATGCTGCGGCGGCGCAATTTGTCGAGATGCTGGACCGCATTGCGTTTGTTATGCACGTCGATCTGGGAACGTAACTGTTCCAGTTGCGGCACGCGGGACGCCCCGACAACTTCCAATCGCGGCACTATATGCACCAGAATCAGATCGGCTGTATGGGTGCGGGCAATCCGGCGGGCAATAGGCAGGACGCTATCCGCCCTTGTGGAACCGTCGATCGGAACCATGATCCGGCGATACCCGCCTTCAGGCGGCGGGCCGGGCGGAACCAGTAACAGGGAATGATCGGCCCGGTCGAGCAGGGCCTGCGCGGTTGAGCCAAGACCCCTGGTCTTGTCGCTGCGGCGGCGGCCGATAGCTAGCATCGTTGCCCCATGGCCCTGTGCCCAGTCGGTTATCTCTTCGGCAGGATTCCCGGCCAGCAGGACGCTGTTCGCCCGGACTTCCACTTCGTCCTGATTGGCGAATTTGCTCAAATCTTCATTCTGGACCCGGCGGCGCAATTGCCATTCAATCGGGTCTGCGGGCGTGGCGAAATGCCCCGGTGCCTCGATCACCCGGGCAAAGGTAACTTCAAGCCCGAGGCTGCAGGCAATGGCCAGAGCATGGTCCGATATCGCATTCGCCTGTTCGCCATCGTCAACGCAGGCGACCAGACGCGGCACCTTGTTTTCAGACCGCACCGCCATACGGGGCGGGTCCATATATTGCGGGACCGGACGTGATCGCGGCCCTGCCTCGGCGAAATATCTGATCTGGCTGTTCACGGAAGCGACCTCCTTGGCAAGGACACGGGAGAACGAATCTCTCCCGGCACGGCAAAGATGGAGCGGCGGTGGCGCGCGGACTATAGGGAACCCTCCTTAGGGAGCCTTGCCGCGCGACTGGACCGCAATGAATTCACCCTCTCAAGCCGATCTGCGCCCGGATAGCAGCGCGTCATCCCGGAAAACGGGATGCCACGTCACGGCTGGGGGAAGGTTTTTTCGACCAGCATATGCACCGGGTCACCTGGATTGGTTCGAACCGTAAAGCCCATTTCCCGCTCCAGCCGCAACGCATCTGTCTGACTGGTGCTTTGCAGCGAGTAAATCCGCCGTACCCCCACGGCTGCGGCATAATTGGCGGCATGGTCTAGCAGTACCCAGCTGATCCCCTTGTTCTTCGCATCTTCACGGGTGCACATGGCGAATTCGGCGGAATCGAAATCCCTGTCGGCAGCCAGCATGGCAGTCGCCAGAATCTCGCCAGTATCGCTATCCAAGGCCAGGAAATCGATCGAGTAATCATCATCGTCACGTAGCATCGCATTGATCCTGCTATCATCGACCTTGCGGATACCGGACAGGAAGCGGAAATAGAGATCTTCCGGCGTCACCCGTTCGAAAAACCGTTCCAGCGCATCGCGATCGTCCGTCCGGGCGGGCGTGATGGTCAGCTCCACCCCGGTTTGAGTGGTTGCGGTTGCGGTCCAGCTTTCTTCGGCTTCGCGGTTCGAAAAACGCCGGAGCGCCGCGCGGGGTCGCGCGCTATCTGCCGGGCTGGACGAGAAAGTGGTGTCGGTCATTGGTGTGCATCCCTTCAAAGGATGCCATGTCTGCGCCGAGGTTGGAGGCCGGGCCATCCGTAGACTTCCGTAAAATGGCAACCAGGTACACGCACCATCCTACCGCCTGCAGTTACGTGTGTTCCCGTATCTCGGCGGGAAATCGGCCAAGCTACCGTGCCTTTTTGCCAGAGCCCACCGAAGGGAAACAGGATGGACAGGAAATGGCCTGGGAATGAGCAGCCGACCGCCATGTTCGCAGCGGCATTTGCGGCCGCCGCATGACAAGATCGCTGTCACTGAGGTTCCACGGTGCCGCCCGCACGGTGACCGGGTCCTGCATGCATTTTGTCCATGACGGTGTTGAAATACTGGTGGATTGCGGCCTGTTCCAGGGGTCCAGGTCGCTGGAAATGCTCAACGCAGGGGATTTCGATTTTGACCCGGCCAAGATCGACGCCGTAATCCTGACCCATGCCCATATCGATCACAGCGGGCTGTTGCCCAAACTTGTCGCGCAGGGTTTCAAGGGCAGGATATGGTGCACCCGGCCCACCGCCGATCTGCTCGAACATATGCTGGCGGATTCCGGGCGAATTCACGAAGCCGATACCCAGCGGCGCAACCGGCGGCGCGACCGCGCAGGTGACGCGCCGTTCGACCCGATATATACCGAAGATGATGCATTGAAGGCGTGGCGCCAGTGTCAAACGACAGAGCTGGAAGTATGGTTGGAACCCGCGCCGGGCTTTCGCGCCCGGTTGTGGAACGCGGGGCATATCCTCGGGTCGGCATCGGTCGAACTGGAATGCGGCGGTGTCCGGATCATGTGTTCGGGCGATCTGGGGCCTGACAACAAGGCATTCTATCACGATCCCTCAGGCCCGAGCGGTTTCGATTTCGTCATTTGCGAATCCACCTATGGGGACCGTGCACGGGAAAAAATCACGCTGGAGGGGCGGCGCAAGCTGCTGGAGGCGGAGGCGCGCGCGGCGATCGTGCGTGGCGGCAATCTGGTCATCCCCAGTTTCGCCCTCGAGCGTACCCAGGAACTGTTGCTCGATCTGGCCAATCTGTCGCGGTCCGGGGCTCTGGCGGGCGTGCAGATTTTCGTGGATTCGCCGCTGGCCAACCGGGTCACCGGCGTCTTCGAACGCTATGCAGCCGATCTGGAAGATACCGGCGGGGTTAATATTTTCGATCATCCGTCCTTCCATTTTGTCGATGATGTTGCGCAATCGATCCGGCTGAATTCGGTTTCCGGCGCGATTATCCTTGCCGCATCGGGCATGTGCGAAGGCGGGCGGATCCGGCACCATCTGACGTATAATCTGCACCGGGCGGATTCGACGATCCTGTTTGTCGGCTTTCAAGCGCAGGGCACGCTGGGCCGGGTCATCCTAGAAGGCGCAGAAACAGTCCGCATATCGGGAACAGACGTCAGGGTAAGGGCACAGATCAGGCGGATCGACAGCTATTCCGCCCATGCCGACCAGGGCGAGTTGATCGAATGGATAGAAGAGCGCCAGCCAATCGCAGGCAGCCTGTTTCTGACGCACGGCGAAAACGAAGCGGTGGAGACCATGCGCCGCGAGGTGCAGAGGATCAGCCCCGAACTCTCGGTCCGCATTCCCGAAATCGGCGAAACCTATGCCCTGGCACCGGCCAAACCGGCTAAACGGACCGCTACCGGGCGCGCCGATATACAGCAGGCCATCGGCCAGGATTGGCAGAACAGCTATGCCCGCTTCTCTACCAGTCTGAGACAGGAACTCGCTAAGATACACAGTGAAAAACGGCGACAGGAAGCGATTGATGAAATGCGCCGCGTGCTCGATACCTATACCCACTTCAAACGCGAGCAGCAGGACGGCAGCAAGCGTTAGGCCAATTCCGCAGCTGCGAGTGCGGAGGCAGCAAGATTATGGGCAGACAGGTCATGGGTGCAGGATCAGGGAAATTCGAATCCGCCACTTTGGAAGTTGTAGATCTGCACAAATCCTTTCGCAAGCAGCCAGCGCTGAACGGGCTTTCGCTCAACGTGAAACAAGGCGAAATCGTCGGCCTGTTCGGCCGTGACGGGGCAGGCAAGAGTGTGGGTTTCTATTGCATCCTCGGCCTGCTGAAGCCCGATTCAGGCCGGATCCTGCTGCGCGGCAGGGACATTTCCCGCCTGCCGTTCTACCGCCGCGCGATCCTGGGGCTTGGCTATCTTCCGGAACAACCATCCATTTTCCGGGGGCTTACGGTGGCGCAAAATGTCATGGCGATGCTGGAGATCGGCGAACCGGACCGGGGCATCCGCAATCAGCGCCTCGACGAATTGCTGCACGATCTGAATATCGCACATTTGCGCGATGCACGCGCTACTTCCCTGTCAGGCGGTGAACGCAGGCGGTGCGAAGTCGCCCGGGCGCTGGCGCTCGATCCGACGATAATGTTGCTGGACGAACCATTTGCCGGCATCGATCCACTGACTGTCGCCAGCATCAAGCAACTGATCCTGGAAATGAAACGCCGCAACATCGGCATCCTTATGACTGATCAGAATGTCCCGGAAATGATCGCGTTGATCGACCGCGCCTGCGTAATCGACAGGGGAACAGTCGTCTTCGAAGGATCGCCGGAAAACATGCTCCACGACCCTTCGGTGATCCAGAAATATCTCGGGGTGGAACGCTGACGTTGCACCAGGCCCAGGGATCAGCTTTGGGCGTGTCGCCTGAATTAACCCCCTGCTCCGCGCACCACACTAAGGGATTACCGAAGGTGTGCGGCTGGCCGCGATCTTGATTTCCCTTGCGGCAGCCCCACTGCATGAAGGGGAACGCCGGTGCGTTCAAACGCCGTCACATTGGCGATCGTGGTCTCGGCAATCGCCTGCAGGGCGTCGGCGGTGAAAAATCCCTGGTGGCCGGTAATCAGCACATTGGGAAATGTCAGCAGCCGCGCGAAGACATCGTCCATGATCGGCTGGCTGGACAGATCCTCGAAGAAAATGTCGTCCTCTTCCTCGTAAACGTCCAGCCCCAGCAGGCCGATCTTGCGGGATTTGAGTGCGGCCACGATGGCGCGCGTGTCGATCACTGCCCCGCGGCTGGTGTTGATGATGGTGACGCCCGGCTTCATCCTCGCGATCGCAGCTTCATCGATCAAATGATGGGTTCGGGGGTTTAGCGGGCAATGCAGCGTGATGATATCCGCCTGATCCAGCAATTCTCCGAATCCGGTATAGCGGCCCGGAAAACGCGGGTCATGAACGGGGTCAAACCCCAGAATTTCGCAGCCGAAGCTTGCCAGTATGCGCGCCACGATAAGTCCGATCTGCCCGGTGCCGATGACCCCGACCCTGCGCCCGGCGAGATCGAAGCCCAGCAGACCGTCCAGGGCAAAATTTCCTTCCCTCACCCGCGCATAGGCGCGGTGGATCTGGCGCACGAGGGAGAGCAGCAGCGCAATTGTATGTTCTGCCACCGCATGCGGCGAATATGCCGGCACCCGGGCAATAACCATGCCCAGTTCTTCCGCAGCCGCCAGATCTACATTGTTGAATCCCGCGCTGCGCAGGCACACGAGCCGCGTTCCGCCGCTATGCAAGGCAGTCAGGGCCGCTCGGTCGACCTCGTCATTGACAAAAGCGCAGATCGCCTCTGCGCCGTTTGCGATCACTGCACTATGCCCGTCCAGCCGGACATTGTGATAGCTGATCTGGTGCGGGCATCCAGCGGCTCGGTTGGCCTGATCGATGAACTGCCGATCATAGGGTTTTGCGCTGAAGACGACGCATCGCATCACCGCGTCATGCCCGGTCGCCACTGCATGGATCAGGGCTTCTCAGAAAGGATGATAATCGTTTTGTGCCGTGCAAACCGCCTCCGGCAGTTTGCTGAAGGAGTATGGGCCATCAAGGACCGCACCCTGCGTCAACCGTTCACAAACCCGTAGTGAATCGCGGGTGACCAGCAGGACGGGAACATCACGCGTTGCGCAGATCCGCCGCGCTGCCGACACGCCGTCACCCTCGTCGATTTCGTCACCAACCACCACCAGATCGGGCGGATGCCGCACTGCCATGGCCACCGCATCTTCTTCGGTCCAGACATGATCGAGATTATCGAAGCCGAGCTCTGCCAGCCGTTTCGACAATTCACAGCCGACAACCATATTGGCTTCGATGATTAGTGCCTGCGGCATCTCGATTTCCTTGTTGTCCTATTGCGTGATTCGCAGTTCCGTTCTTACGTGAGCAACTGCACGGTTTCCTTACGTAGAGTCGCGGAAGGGCAAGTCTTCGCAAGTGTGCTTCCGCCAGCGCGCGGTAATGCGGCTGACGGGGCCGTTTTGCGCGCAGCATCGGGTTGATCTGGCCAGCAGCCAGCGCAGTGTCGATCCGGCCGCGCAGTTCCTCGCCCACGGCATAGGAAAACTTCCAGCCGTTTCCGGCTTTCGGGAAACACGCACACTTCCGCAGACCGGTTCAGTATATTTGCGTAAATACCAAGAACCCCTGGAAACCATATTCCGGGCGGATTGCAGGCAAGGATTGGAAGGAGGACAAAATGCGTTCGATATTGCTCCATGTGGATGACGACGATTGTATGCAGGCCCGGCTGAAGATCGCCCTGGATCTCGCGCGTCAATTCGATGCCCATCTGACCTGTCTGCAGGCAGTGGCCTATGAATTCGGTGTCGCCGGGGATCTTTACGGAACCATGGCAGCCCAGATGGCCGCGATTTTTCGCGAAAACGCCGACCAGGTGCAGGAAGACCTCGAAAAGCGGCTGTCGGTAGAAGACGTGAGATGGGAATGGCTGCGCAGCGAAGGCCGGGCGGCCGACCAGATCGTGCGCCATGCTCCGCTGAATGACCTCGTCATTGTCGGCGCGCATAATCCGGCTGGGAGAGCAGATTTTCCATCCATCCTTGCGTCCGATTTGGCGATGGAAGTGCGGGCGCCGATTTTGGTCGCCCCAGCCGGCGCGACCGGATTCCAGCTTGATCGCCCCGCCATGATTGCATGGAATGATTCCGCCGAAAGCGCCCGTGCCCTGCGCGCCGCCATGCCAATGCTTGCCCGCGCGTCGGAAGTTCACTTGTTGTGGGTCGAGGAGAAGAAGGAAAAGGGGCGTTATGACCTGCCACCGACCGATGCGGCGATATACCTCGCCCGCCACGGGATCGAGGCGATCATCGACGAGCTGCGCACTGACAAGGGATTGTCCGTCGCCGATATTCTGCGGAGCGCGTCCGACGCACGAAACGCGGCCTATCTAGTGATGGGTGCCTATGGCCATTCGCGCCTGCGTGAACGCATTCTCGGCGGGGTCACGCGCGATATGCTTACCGACCCCAGGCTGCCGCTGCTGCTCACCCATTAGGGCCCGCTAAAGATCGGCCCTGTAAAGATCGGTGATGCAAAACCGTGAACCAAGCATCGGCCTAACAGAGGCCGGGCTTACAGCGACAACCGGACAAAAATTCGCGCCAGTTTTCGATATTTCCTTGTAAAACTCGCCGAAACAGGGAAATGGGCCGCACAGTCCGATGGGCCAGGGATAACCTGCCCCGCCAGAATAGCGCGACCCGAACACGGCGCGCTGGTATGCCGCTTTAGCTCAGTCGGTAGAGCACATCATTCGTAATGATGGGGTCAGAGGTTCGAATCCTCTAAGCGGCACCACCACTT
>JBGSJO010000049.1:0-2413 GCA_041741895.1 Pontixanthobacter sp. | reverse complement strand
TCGACCAAGAGCCTGACCCCGGTCGGCACCGCGATTTTCGTGAACTGTGCCTTTCCCACGCTGGATGAAGATGCAGTCGAGATGCAGTCGCTCGAAATCGGGCCCTTTTGCCGCATCCCCTTTCAGGCCTCTTCCTTTTTCAACATCTCCGGGATGAGCTTTGGCGCGCTGTCCTCTCCAGCGGTGCTGGCGCTGTCCCGGGGCGCGAAAATGGCGGGGTGCTGGATGAACACCGGAGAAGGGGGATTATCGCCCTATCATTTGCTGGGCGGGGCCGACATTGTCATGCAGATCGGTACCGCCAAATATGGTGTCCGGGACCAGCACGGCGCCTTGTGCGATGACAGGCTGAGGCAGATCGCTGCGCATGAACAGGTCCGGATGTTCGAAATCAAACTGAGCCAGGGGGCCAAGCCGGGCAAGGGCGGCATCCTGCCTGCGGTCAAGGTCACTGCCGAGATCGCCGCCATTCGCGGCATCCCCCAGGGTGAAGATTCAATTTCACCCAACCGCCATCCTGAAATAGGCAGTGTCGGCGATCTGCTGGACATGATCGGCCGCGTTCGTGACGTGACGGGTAAGCCAACGGGCATCAAGGCGGTGATTGGCGCTTACGACTGGATCGAGGAATTATGCGCAGAAATTTGCCTCCGCGGACCAGAAAGCGCCCCGGATTTTTTCACCGTCGATAGCGGCGATGGCGGCACGGGGGCGGCCCCGATGGCGCTGATGGACAATGTCGGCCTGACGATCCGTGAATCGCTGCCGCTGGTATCCGATATCCTGCACAAATATGGCCTGCGCGAACGCATACGGATTGTCGCATCGGGCAAGCTGATTACCCCGTCCGAAGTTGCCTGGGCGATCGCCACTGGTGCCGATTTCGTTGTTTCCGCGCGCGGTTTCATGTTCTCGCTTGGTTGTATTCAGGCGCTGAAATGCAACAAGAACACCTGCCCGACCGGCGTCACCACGCACAACCCCCGCCTGCAGAGGGGCCTCGATCCGGAAGGAAAATCGGTAAAGGTCGCGAATTACTGCATGAATATGGTCCACGAGGTACAGATCATTTCGCATAGCTGCGGTGTCAGCCGTCCGCGCCTGATGGGGCGGAAACACGTGCGGATTGTCCAGTCGGACGGGAAATCGGTGCAGCTGGACACATTATATCCGCGGCCGGATATCATTGCATCCCCGCGCGCCCTCGAACCACTGGCATCCTGACGGACCGATTTGTGCAGGTGCCATCGGCGCTAGCCCGGATCAGTTCACATGGCGGTGAAATTGGTAATGCCGGATTTTCCCAAGCTGGCTGCACCGGGCGTCTGCGCCGCCATCGGCACTGCAATGGCCATTTGCTGAATTGTCCCGTCGGCAGAAATGCAGATTGAGGTATCGGGCGGGACCGGGCTCCATGCAGACTGATCTTCATCGAATGGCTCAGAGGCAAGCACTGTGCCGCCTTCCACTGCACGATAGTATAGCGTGGGCGGGTGTTCATCGCTGGCCCAGCGGAATCCCCATAGCCGCTTGCCATCGCTGAAGGCGGCGGCAAACCGGACCCGCTCGGCAGAAGCGCGCGAATTTATCACGGCGGTAACATCGGTAAGAGTGCGCTGGATGGCCCGGGTGGGGTCGGCCATCAAACCCCGGGACAATGCAGTCAGGAACAAGGCCTCGCTATCCGTTGTCCCGTGGCAGAATTCGTAGAGATCCTCGTCGATCAGAGACTCTATCCGGGCGCGCAATTTGCGATATCCGCTGATCATTCCATTGTGCATGAACAAACGGCCTTCGTGCGTGAACGGGTGGCAATTTGCATAGGACACTTCGCCCGATGTGCCGGACCTTACATGGGCCATGAACAATCCGGACCTGATCTGTCCGAGCAGGCCGAACAGGTTCGGGTCCGACCAAGCGGGCAGAATGCTGCGGTAAACGCCCGGGTTCGGGCGCTCTGCATACCAGCCAAGTCCGCAGCCATCGGCATTGACATCGGTCTTGGCTTCGCGCGCAGCCATGGATTGCGAAACGAGCGAGTTGGATTGCGCGGTCATTACATCGTCAAGCAATATCGGCTTGCCGATGTAGGCTAGAAAGCGGCACAAATTCTTGGTCCCCCAAATTCAGATCAGGCCAGTTTCATTTTAGGCCAGGTTCAGTTTACGGTTGCAAGGACAGGCGGCGAAGCGAATTCTACTGCGCGGATAGCATGCAGGATCGTGCTGTCGAAACAAGGCAGCGACTGCGCCGCCGGATCCAGCAGCAAACCGATTTCCGTACAGCCGAAAATGACACTGTCTGCGCCGCTATCCGCGAATTGTCCGATGATTGCGGCCATTTTGCACCTGGAGGAATCTTCAATCCTTCCCTGGCACAATTCGCTGAAGATTATCGAATGGATGTGATCCCG
>JBGSJO010000048.1:0-3663 GCA_041741895.1 Pontixanthobacter sp. | reverse complement strand
CCAGGGCATCCTGTTCGATCGGCCCGGCAGCGGCATAGACCAACGCCGGCCGGGCAAATGGCTGCTGAGGAAATCCGGCAATTTCCTGTCCCAATGCACCGACCAGCCGTGCACGGCCTTGTGCCAATTGCGCCCCGTGCTGCGCCATCTGGGCTTCCACCCCTTCCAGCCATGCAGTTTCGGGCGGGCGTTCATCGGCCAGCAGCCGGCCCCGTTCGCGCAAGGCATTTTCATAGCGGGCGGCGTGGCGCGCATGGGCCGGATCAAGCGCCAGAGCCATCCGGTCCATGAACCGCCGCCGACCGCCGGCGCTATCGGCAAACAGGCGGTCCATCGCCGGGGTCAGCCAGCCAATCGACAGCCATTCGCCCAGACTGACCGCGCTGGCCTGCGCACTATTGATCTGCACCAGCCGCCGCCCGGGCTGATGGGGCTGGGTATAGGTGCCCAGCCGCAGGGGATCTTCGCCATCCGTTCCGGCGAGCGCATCCATTACGGCCAGCGATGCGCCGACCGCGAATCCGCCACTGCCCCCCAGCCCGGCCATTTCCGCCAGCGCAGCACGGCGCAGCCCGCGGCCGGGGGCAAACAGGGAAATCGCCTCGAGCACATTGGTCTTGCCCGCACCATTTTCGCCCACCAGCAGATTGAACTGGCGGGCGCCATCCAGGCGCGTTTCGCGGTGGTTGCGGAAGCGGGAAAGGGTGATCACATCAAGGGCCATGGGCGGGCGCAGCACTAGCCTGCTGGCCGCCATTGCGCCAACCGAAAACGGTAATTTCCAATTGTTGGTAAAAAACCCCAACAATCCGGAATTATTGTTTATCGCTATGTACCGTCATTGCTGAAGATTGGCTGAATTCTGCGCTTTTTCAAAACTGGCACGGCCCATGCAATGTTGTTGTTATCAATTTGGCATCCCCGGAATTGGTTTCGGGGAACATTAAAATGGGAAAAAATATCATGTCCAGTTTCAGCAACCGTCTTGTCGCCGCATTATCGTCGATCGTTCTGACCGCAACGTTTCTTGCTTTCGCAATCGCACCTGCCAGCCAGAACGTGATCCAGTCCGGCATTATTGCCTAAATCACTCACACAGCCGGAATTGTTCCGGTACCAGGAAAGGAAATACATATGACCGATATCAGTAATCTCAGCAGCCGCATGATCGCCGCCATTTCGTCGATCGCTTTGTCAGCAGCGTTCTTTGCCTTCGCAATTGCGCCCGTCAGCCACAGCGCCCTTCACATTGGAGTGATCGCATGAGCCAGCTTGACCATAACAAGAACCGTACGCCCGTCAGCGGATATTCCAGCAAGAAATTTCGGCTCGACAAATCGAATGGCAAGATCTGGGGCGTTTGCGGCGGGATCGCCAGTTACTTCGGGATTGACGCAACTCTGGTGCGCGTTGGTTTCGTATTGGGCACCCTGATCGGTTTCGGTTCGTTGCTGCTGGTTTACATCGCTATTGCGCTGATCGCGGATTGAGGGGGCCCTGCGGGGACCCCCAATCGTTCCAATCCCCGAATCATCACGATCACATGGCGGAAATGCCGCCATCCAGTTTCAGTTCCGCGCCGGTCATGAAGCTGCTTTCATCGCTGGCCAGATACAGCACACCCTGCGCGATTTCCCGTGGTTCGCCGATCCGGCCAAGCGGTATCTGACGGGCAAGTTTGCCAATGATCACGTCCTTTTCGATCCCGGCATTTTTGCCGATGCCGTCCAGAATGGGCGTGTCCACAAATGTCGGATGCACCGAATTGCAGCGGATGTTCCAGCCCCGCTTGCCGCAATGCAATGCGACCGATTTGGTCAGCATCCAGATGGCCGCTTTCGACGCATTATAGGCGGGCATGGTGTCGCTGGCGATCAGTCCGGCAATCGACGAAATATTCACGATCGAGCCCGGCTGGTGATCCTTCATCAGCGGCAAAGCCGTCTGGCACCCCAGAAACGCGCTGTCGACATTGACCGCAAAGGCGCGGCGCCAATCCTCGAACGTGCAGGTTTCGATATTGCCGTTCACCCCGATCCCGGCATTGTTGACCAGCACTGACAGCCCGCCGAGTTGTGCGCGTGCGGCGTCTACCGCCGCAGTCCAATCCGCCTGGCTGGTAACATCATGACCGAGGGAATAGGCCGTGCCCGCGCCGCATTCTGCATTGATCAGCGCCGCTGTTTCCGCCGCGCCATTGGCATTGAGATCGGTGCACAGCACCCGCGCGCCTTCCTGCGCCAACAATGTGCAATGCGCGCGGCCAAGGCCCTGCGCTGCCCCGGTAACAAGTGCCAGCTTGCCGGCCACGCGGCCATTGGGGTTGGAGCTCATTATAAATCCTCTCCGAAAATTGTCGTGCCGAGCAGCATCAGCAGCCGCACATCCACCGCGACATTCGCCGCGCGCTTGCTGTCGATGAAATCGCCCAAAGCTGCAAGAGGAACCCGGTGGACCGTGATGTTTTCGCCCGCCACCCCGCCGCCTTCGTCCACTTTGGTCAGCCCGGTGGCCCGGACCAGAGTGAAACTTTCGCTGACCATCCCGGGGGAGGAATAGAAGGTGCCGAGTTCCGTGAGCTGCGCCGCGCGGTAGCCGGTCTCCTCCTCCAGCTCGCGGCCTGCAGCAACCAGGGTATCCTCGTCTTCCTCTCCCTCACCATCGCCGATCAGGCCGGCCGGAAGTTCCAGGCAATTGCGCCCCAGCGGCACGCGGAATTGTTCCACCAGCAGGACGTGCCTGTCCTCCACCGCAGCGATCACCGCAGCGCGGATATTGCGCGCGCGGCTGACATATTCCCAGCGGCCGCGCTTCTTGGCGATGATGTATTTGCCACGCCAGACGACTTCTTCCGGCGCGTCTATTTCTGGTGTCATACCTCGATCAGCCGGTCGGGCAATTCGTTCACGTCTTCTTCGCTGCGGGGGAAATGTTGTGCCAAAACCACGCCGACATCGCGGATGCCGGCGGCCATGCCGTTGGCAGTGCGCCCCAGTTTGATCTCGGCCAGCATGTCCGCCATCGCTTCGCCCCATACTTCGGCGGGGACTTTGACCGCGATGGGTTCATCAGCGACGATTTCCGCGCGATGTTCACCCATCGACAAGTAAATCATGATCCCGGTGCGCCCATGCGTGCGCCGTTCCGCCCCAACCTTGAAATGAGCAATGGCGCGGGAGTGCACGCGCGCCGTTTTGACCGGCCCGGGGATCAGCAGAAACTTGAGCGGCTGCCATAGCTGGATCAGCCACACGCCAAGGAATTTCGCCAGTCCGATCCCGAGCATGACCGTAAGCGTTTCGCCCATCGTCCATTCGTGGCTCCAGCCGCCGGAAATGGCATCAACCATGCCGAGAAAGAACTCGGGCCACACTGCGAAAACGCTCATCGCGGTGAATGCCGCAATGGTTGCCCAGGCCAGCGCGATGTCGCTGTACCCGTCCGACTGACCCGCCAGAACGGTAACGATTTCGCCCGAAGTGCCCTGTTCCGCAGCGGTAACCGCCGTAGTGACGATGGCCGCATCCTGCGCGCTCAGATATGCCATGTCTTACCAGCCCCCCGAGGCGCCGCCGCCCCCAAAACTGCCGCCGCCGCCGGAGAAACCGCCGCCCCCACCGAAGCCGCCAAAGCCGCCCGAACCATGGCCGCCACCACCGGCGC
>JBGSJO010000047.1:0-31017 GCA_041741895.1 Pontixanthobacter sp. | reverse complement strand
GGACCAATCAGGCCTGCGATATACGCTGGGCAAACCCGCATCCGGGTCTTGTGCCGCAACGCCGCCAGAAATGGCGCCAGCCAAACCTCCAGATCACCACGCCAATCCTCTGACATCACCAGCCTCCCATAAAGCTGGCTCTCCATGAATCAGAGAAAACGCCTTTTGGGAATCCTAAAAATCACATTACTGCCAAAGTGCTAGATCATGATATGCTCTGCCGTGCGGTCCGCGAGAGCCAGCAGCGTGAAGGTTGGATTGACCGCACCGCCAGTCGGAAAAAGGCTGGCCCCTGCGACATAGAGATTGTCGATACCGTGGACGCGCCCATAGCTGTCAGTCACGGATTTATCCGGGTTGGATCCCATGATCGTGCCGCCCATAAGGTGCGCACTGAACATCTGTCCGGTCCAGGATTCGGCCGCGCCGGCAGCGTCCATTAGCGTAGTGCCCTGATCCCGCATCCGCTGCCACGCTGCTAGCGCCGCGCCATCGTGGCGGTGCGTGACGAGCGTTGTGCGGGTTCCCCACGAAGTCACGTCGCTGCCCAGGGTGATGCGGTTTTCCGCCAGCGGCAGCGCTTCGGCCATGCCGACCATATTGCCGATATGGCGCACCGCGCGCTGCATGAATGTTTCCAGCGCCGCCCCGTGCAGGTCTGCGCGTGCAATCGCGATTCCGGCAAGGTCGTTGGGCTTGATCGATGGCGCAATAAGCCATTGGAATCCAGCCTCGACACCTTGGCGATAATTGTCGTGCCCAATCAGCAGGGCGCCCGTGACACCCATGTGCGGCTGGGTATCTTCGTCGAACAGACCGAACGCGCCGACTGCCGGATGGGTCATCACATAGCGTCCGACAAGGTCGTGAGCGTTGCCTATGCCGCCCGGATGATGGTCGCTCGCAGATTGCAACAGCAGTGACGCGTTGCCGGCGATCGACGCCGCCAGCACAACCAGCCTGGCGCGGATGGTGCGCGGGCCGTCCGCCGACATATAGACGGCGCCATCCACGCGGCTTTGATGCGATGTCAGCAGCCGGACAACGGGTGCATCGGAATGAAATGTCGCCCCGGCTGCTTCGGCGTCAGGCTTGTGGACGATCAGCGGATTCGCCAGGGCGCCGATCGGGCAACCAGCGTCGCACCAGCCGTCATAGATGCACGCTGGCCGGCCGCGATATTCTTCGGAATTGATTGCCATCGGTGCAGGCGCCGTCCGCTGGCCAAGTGCCGTAAATCCGCGCGCGATGGCCTCTGCCTGCCGGGTCAGTTGCAGCGGTGGCATGGGGTAGGGCGCGCCTGGTGGCCGCCAAATTTCGGCGTCCGCATCGCCCGAAATGCCGACTTCTTCCTGCACGCGGTCGTAATGAACACGCAGGTCTTCATAATCGATCGGCCAGTCAATCCCTTTGCCGTATCGCGACTGCAGTTTGAAGTCGACCTCGTGCATGCGCGGCCACGTGCCGTAATGATGCAAGGCCGCGCCGCCAAAGCCCCAGCCTGCATTGAAGCCGAAGCCTATCGGCTGCGCGCCACCGGTCGCAATCTGCGGTCCGCCCCAGCGGAGTCGGCGGCTCCAGATCTGCGAACTGACTAGATCGCCGCCATCCCATGCCGGGCCTGCGTCAAGAACGGCCACAATCCTGCCGCCCGTCGCCAGCCGGCTTGCGATAAGCGAGCCGGCAGCACCGGCACCGATAATGACAACGTCCGCTTCGTCAGGGACGGGACGGGCGGCCTCTACCACCGCGCGCCAGGGGGAATGTGCGGCAGGTAGGGTACGCCCAGCCGTTCGAACCCGGCTTCCGTGCCATAGACGACATCGACCGCGTCCGCGCGCAGGACGAAATAGAACAGCGCGGCGGGCGGCGCATCGTCCCACGGCGTGATGGTACCTGCTGCGAGCGATCCCGCAATGGCTGTCCAGTTCGCGACCCTGCCGCCTGCGGACCGCGCAAGCTGGGCCAGCCCGGAGCGATAGAAATCGGCATAAGGGGGAGCGATATCGAGATAGCGCAGCATGAGCAGCGATTCCGCCGCGGGAACGCTGAGATGGTGGTCCACGTAATGGGCAATTCCGGCCGCATGTGCGCCGGGAACCAACGCCTCGCCGAGATGGCCAAGCTTTGCGGCTTCATCGGCGCTCAGTGTGCGGAACCCATCGCCGCGTTTTGCCGCATCGATCCAGCGCCGAATAGCGGGTGCTGCGGCCGCTGCCGCGACGCCGGTAAGCGCGGCGCCCGCAAGTACGCCTCGCCGCCCGATCAAGTTTGGGGTCTCCTCAATCCGCGCGCTTCGAGCAGCGGCAGGACATTGTCGCGAAAATACGGGAATTCCGCGACATAATCGACAAATGACAATGTCGTGCCGCCAAACCCCGCCGCGTGTAATTGCGAGATACCGTCCGCAACCTGTTCGGGCGTGCCAATCAGCGGAAAGCCGCCGTGTCCCATGGCCATCCGGTCGCGGATCAGGGCCAGCAGATCATGCGGGAAAGATTGCGCATGCGCAAACTGCAACCGTACCAGATTGTCGACTGCCACCCAGTCGGCATTCGTCTGGCCGAAATGTTCGGCAAAACTGCGTGCTTCAGCTTCGGTCGGCCGGCAGACGACATGCGAAAATGTCAACACGTCGACCGAACGGCCGCTTCCGGCCGCCTGATCCTTTAGCTCGGCAACTTCGGCCTGCGACCGTTCCAGGTCGATCGCCGGAGTGAACAGAAAATCGGCATTGCGCACCGCGAATTCACGGCCAAGGCCCGATCCTGCGGCATTGAGGATGGGCGGGATGCCGGCCACTGGTTTGGGATCGCTGTGTACACCGTGCAGCTTGAAATATTTGCCGTCCCAATCGAAGCTGCCCGGTTCTGTCCAGAGTTTGTGGACGATGTCGTACCATTCCTGCGCATAGCCGTACCGGGTTTCGTGATCCTCGGGCAGGGTCAGGCCGAGCGCATCGTATTCGGGCTTGTTCCATCCGGCGACGATATTCAACCCAGCGCGACCGCCGGAAATGTGATCCATCGTTGCGATTTGCTTGGCCACAACGACGGGGTGATTTGCGGCGGTATGGACCGTGCCGATAACGATAATTTGCCGGGTGCTGGCCAGTAAACCAGTGGCCCAGGTAATCGTTTCCAGCACATTGCCGTGGAAATTGGTTTCCCCGCCATAACCGATCCAGCGCGCAATCGGCAGCATGAAGTCGATCCCGGCATCGTCAAGCAAATGCGCGAGCGCAAGATTGTTTTCCCAGCTGTTTTTCCATCGCTCAGGGATTTTTGTAACCGACATGCCGCCAGAACAATTCGATGCGAAGGTGCCGAGCTTGAAATGGTTTTCAAGTCGTATTCGATTGTGTGAGGCGGTCATTTGGTCTGCTTCCTCCAACGGTCATGGGGTGACAATATTTTAAACTTAAATTAATTGTCAAGCGGTTTTGAATTGGGGCCGAAACTGGCATTGCGGGTGACAGCTTTCTGCCGGAGCGGTGGACCGGCCATCGGACTGTTTTTGCGAGCAGGTTGCCGTGAAATGGAAATTTATCCCGGCTGGATGGGGCAATTTTTAGCGATGGCCTTGACAATATAGTTTAAGTATAAAATAAAAGGCATCGTCAATACGCTATTGAAGGCATGTGGCAGCGGTCAAAATTCAGGGGGGGTTAAACATGACCAAGGTTAGTCGATGCATTATCGTCTGTGGCTCGTTTGCGGGCATCCTCTCTCCATTTCTTGCGGCGCCTGCGTTGGCACAGGATGCACAGGATGTGCCGGACATTCAGGAGTCGCAGGGCACCGACGACAGCCGCTCGCTGCTGGGCAAGGAAATCGTCGTCACCGCGCAAAAACGCGAGCAAAATGTTCAGGATGTCGGCATTTCGATCAGCACGTTTTCAGGGGATCAACTGCGCGAACTCGGCGTCACTGATTCGCCAGAACTCGCGGCGTTCACGCCCGGTGTCCACATCAGCGGAAATCTTGCCGGGCAGAATACGCAGCTGACCATCCGCGGGGTTACGCAGAATGATTTCAACGACATTGTCGAAGCGCCCAACGCTGCCTATCTCGACGACGCCTATATTGCGATTGCGCAGGGCCAGACCTTCGCCGTGCTCGATATCGAACGGGTCGAACTGCTCAAGGGCCCGCAAGGCACTTTGTTCGGCCGCAACGCAACCGGTGGGCTGGTGCATTACATCAGCCGCAAGCCGAACTTCGACACGATCGAAGGCTACATCGATCTGAGTTACGGGCTGTTCGATTCGCCGACGACGCCCGGTGCGTTTCGCGGCGAAGCAGCAATCGGCGGACCGCTGGGCGACAAGATTGCCGCACGTGCGGCGGTGATGTGGAGCAAGCGTGATGCGATCCTGATCAATGATTTTCCGGCAGGCGCAGTAGGGGGCTCCCCGGGGCCGGGGGCCGGTGCCAATCTGGGTGATGACGACACGCTTGCGGGCCGTCTCACAGTCATGGCGAAGCCGACCGAAACTGCGACCTTCACGCTTTCGGCAAACGTCGCGCGCAGCAACCTAGCAACTGGCCCGTATCAGCAGAAGCCGACGATCAACATCTTCGATGCGGCAGGCGAACTGGTCAATGTGATTGATGTCGCACCCGACGAAACGCGCGCGTCAATTGGTGGCAATGGCCAGGATATCGGGTCGGACCTCGATAATGATGGGGTTTTTGGCGATACGTTTGGCCGCCCGGTTGCCGGCGGTGACTTCTTCGGCTTTATCGATCCCGACGGCGCTGATTTCCGCACATCGAGCGATTTTGCGTTCAAGGATCAAGGCAATGTTGACAGTTGGGGCATCGGTCTCAAGTCCGAATTCGAGCTATCGGACGCGGTATCGCTGACATCCGTCACGGATTACAAGGATTTCGAAAAGCTGCTGTTCATTGATGTCGATGCTGGGCCGGGCAACCAGTCAGCAAACTATGCCGGCGTCGATGCAACAACCTTTACTCAGGAACTGCGCCTGACCGGAAGGGCGGACAGCATAAATTGGGTCGCCGGTGTCTTTTATCTCTATATCGATTCGGAATCGGCCAACGGGCTGAAGTTCCCTGTCGGCAGTGTTGTTCCCGGTGCGCCATTCGATCTCGGTTCTGTCGCCCGGCTAAAAACCAACAGCTATTCGGCGTTCGGGCAGTTTGAATGGAATTTCGCCGAAAAATTCACTCTTGTCGCCGGGGCGCGGATTATCCGCGAAGAGAAGAATTACAATTTTTTCCAGGCATTGTTCTTCACTCAGGATTCCCGCCAAATTCATCAGGGTGATCCGCTGGTTATCGGCCCCGTGTTTGGCCCCAACGGACCAGAAGCATTTGTTGCAGATACCGGCGAGACGCTGTGGGCTGGCAAATTCCAGCTTGAATACCGTCCGCATGACGATTTGCTGCTGTATGCAGGGATAAACCGCGGGGTGAAAGCAGGCAGTTTCAACGCCCAACTGGCTGGTGGCCTGGCAGTTCCCGACAGCGCCATTCCTTACGAGGATGAAACCCTGATCAGCTATGAAAGCGGCTTCAAACTGACCCTGCCGGACGGCCGCTCGCGGATCAACGCGACCGCGTTCTATTATGATTACAACGATTATCAATCGTTCCTGTTCACCGGCGTATCGGGCGTTGTCATCAACGCCGATGCAGAAAATTACGGCGGGGAGCTGGAATTTTTTACCAACCCCGTCGATGGGCTCGACATTGCTGCCGGCGTTTCGTGGTTTGACGCCAAGGTGAAAGACGTGCCGCTGCGCGTTGGCGGCCCGATCGTACGCGATGTCAAGCCGACCTATGCGCCGGAATTCCAGCTGAACGGACTAATCCGTTATTCCTGGGATGCGCTGGGCGGACGGTTGTCGATCCGCGGCGATGGGCAATATTCGGATTCGTATTTCTATAATCTCCGGAATTTCGATGCCGACAAGTTCGAAAGCTATTTCGTTCTGAACGCTGGCGTATCGTGGGCCAACGCGCAAGATACCTTGCGGCTTGGCCTCGATATCAAGAACCTGACCGACGAACGCGTTGGTATCCAGGGCTTCGACCTGGCCGGGCTTTGCGGCTGTAACGAAGTGTCCTATAAGCCGCCGCGGTTTATTGCGCTGAGTACCCGCTTCAGTTTCTGAGGGCGGCGCAGGATCGGGCAAAGATTAATTAGCGTGCCGCTGGAACGCGGGGTACCAGGTGGCTTATGGCATGTATGCTAGGGATGTTACGAAATGACAGGTTCTCTGCTTACCGAATTGGTGTCTGGTATTGCTGCAGGCGCAATTCGTGTGATCGACCTGACGGAAACGCTGCGGCCGGATTATCCGACAATCACTCTGCCACCCGAATTCGGTCAGGCATCGCCATTCGTCAAGCAGCAGATTTCGCGCTACGATGAGGCGGGGCCAGGCTGGTACTGGAACAATTTCACCGTCAGCGAACATACAGGCACACATTTCGATGCACCGGTGCATTGGGTAACTGGTAAAGATGTTGCCAATGGTTCAGTTGACACGATTGACCCGGTGCATTTCATTGCCCCGGTCTGCGTCATCGATTGCAGCCGTGAAATCGCCGCCGATCCGGATTTTCTGCTGACTCCCGCGGTGCTGGAATCATGGGAGCACGAACACGGCCGTATTACACCGGGGTGCTGGCTGTTCCTTCGATCGGACTGGCGCAAGATCGCCGCGCCTGACAATTACACGAAGCTGGACGAGAATGGTGCCCATTCGCCCGGTCCGGACGCCGCGGCAGTGCAATGGATGATCGGGCGCGATGTCATTGGCTTTGGCACCGAATGTGTCGGCACCGACGCAGGGCAGGCATTCCGTTTCGAACCGCAATATCCCTGTCATCATTACATGCATGGGGCGGGAAAATACGGTCTACAATGCATGACCAACCTGGACCTTCTGCCGCCGACGGGGGCGGTTATCATTGCCGCTCCGCTGAAGATCGAAGACGGTTCCGGCAGTCCGCTGCGCGTGCTCGCGCTCGTTCCGGCATGACGGTGCGCTGATGGCCGAACGCTCGTTCGCCAGGGAAGTTGAAAAACTGCGCGCCGGTGCGGGCGAGATATTCCACGGCGAAGGTATACTTGCCGTTACCAAGGCACTGCTGCAATCGGGCGTGTCCTATGTCGGCGGATACCAGGGCGCGCCGATTTCGCACCTGATGGATGTGCTGGCCGACGCAGAAGATATCATGTCCGAACTCGGCATCCATTTCGAAGCGTCAGCAAGTGAGGCGGGGGCGGCAGCGATGCTGGCGGCGTCGGTCAATTATCCGCTGCGTGGCGCGGTGGCGTGGAAATCGGTTGTCGGCACCAATGTGGCATCTGATGCGCTGTCCAATGTCGCATCGGGGGGCGTCACCGGCGGCGCGCTGATCATTGTCGGCGAGGATTACGGCGAGGGATCGTCGATCATGCAGGAACGGACGCATGCGTTCGCGATGAAATCACAGATATGGCTACTCGATCCGCGTCCCAATCTGACCTCGATCGTCAATGCGGTCGAAACCAGTTTTGAACTTTCCGAAGCATCAAATACGCCGGTCATGCTGCAACTGCGGATCCGTTCGTGCCATGTCTATGGCCGATTTACCGCGCGCGACAACCAGCGGGCTGCATTCGGGCTTGGCGATGCGATGCAGAATCCGGTGCGCGATACCAACCGGATTGTCCTTCCCCCGGCGAACTTTCTGCATGAACATGAAAAGGTCGATCGCCGCTGGCCGGCCGCGATTGAATTCATCAAGAACAGGAAACTCAACGAATTTCTTGGCGGCTATACCCTTGACGCGGGGATCATCGTGCAGGGCGGCCTATACAACACGCTGATCCGGGCGCTCGAAACGCTGGGTCTTGCCGACAGCTTCGGCAAGACTGAAATTCCCATCTATGTGCTCAATGTCACCTACCCATTGATTGATGACGAAATCGTCGGATTTTGCGCTGACAAGAAAGCGGTTCTGCTGATCGAGGAAGGTCAGCCGGAATTTATCGAACACCAGATGAACAGTGTTCTGCGCGGTGCCAACATCGATGCACGGCTGATCGGCAAATCGCTGCTGCCGCGCGCAGGGGAATATACCGGACAGGTGGTCAAGGACGGGGTGGCGGCCTTTTTACGCGAATATGCACCCACGATGGCTCCGGCCGCAGACAAACCCGCTGATCCCGCCGCATCGAACATAGCCGCGCTTGGCGATGTCGTGCCGGCCCGTCCCGCCGGTTTCTGCACGGGCTGTCCCGAACGGCCGATTTTCACCGCGATGAAACTGGCCGAGCAGGACGTGGGTGCCTATCATGTGTCGTGCGACATTGGCTGCCACCTGTTTTCGATCCTGCCGCCGTTCAACATTGGCAACACCACGATGGGGTACGGCCTTGGCATGGCGGGTGCATCGGCGTTCCAGGCGAACGCGGCGCAGCGTACGGTCGCGGTGATGGGTGATGGCGGTTTCTGGCATAACGGGCTGACAAGCGGCGTCGGCAATGCGGTTTTCAACGGTAATGACGGCGTCCTGGTGCTGGTCGACAACGGTTATTCGGCGGCAACCGGAGGACAGGACATCTTGTCCTCTCGCGGGGCCAATTCGCGCCGCAATACGCACCACCCGATGGCATCGGCGATCCGGGGCATCGGCGTCGAATGGATCCGCACCGTGCGAAGTTATGACGTTGGCGGGATGCGCCGCGAATTGGTGGCGGCTATGACGACAACGGCAAAAGGGCCAAAGGTCATTATCGCTGAATCGGAATGCATGCTCAATAAGCGCCGCCGGGAAGCGCCCCTTGAACGGCAGGCGATTGCGGGCGGCAAACGTATCGTCAAGGAACGCTTTGGCGTTGATGCCGATACCTGCACCGGCGATCATAGCTGTATCCGCTTGTCGGGATGCCCGACGCTGACGATCCGCGACAATCCCGATCCGCTGCGCGATGATCCGGTCGCCCATGTGCTGGATGATTGTGTCGGATGCGGGCATTGCGGCGAAACGGCGCATGCTGCCGTGTTGTGTCCATCGTTTTACCGCGCTGAATTGATTTTCAATCCGGGCCTGTGGGACCACGTCAAGGCGCGGATCCGAGGTATCATCATCGAATTCCTGCAAAGGCGTTCCGATGCCCGGCGCGCGTGCTTCGCCTTTTGATGACTGAGCGTTCGATTAACATCGCGATCCTTGCGATCGGCGGACAGGGCGGCGGCGTCATGGCCGAATGGGTGGTCGAACTCGCCGAACGCGGCGGTTATCTGGCGCAGTACACATCGGTTCCAGGAGTCGCCCAGCGCACCGGCGCGACAATCTATTACATAGAAATTTTTCCCGAAGCGGCGGCGAAAGCGCGCGGGGGCGATCCGGTACTGGCGCTGATGCCGATGCCCGGTGATGTCGACATCGTGATTGCATCAGAGCTTATGGAAGCAGGGCGGGCAATGCAGCGCGGCCTGGTAACGCCCGATCGCACGACACTGATTGCATCGACACACCGCGTCTTCGCGATCAGCGAAAAATCCGCGATGAGCGATGGCCGCAGCGATGGTAGCGAAATTATCGCGGCGGCGGAGGCGCGCGCGCGGCGATTTGTCCATATCGATATGGATGCCGCCGCACGCGACGGCGGCAGCGTCATCAGCGCTGCGATGTTCGGCGCGCTTGCCGGGTCAGGGGCGCTTCCATTTCCGCGCAATCTGTTTGAGGCGGTGATCCGCGATGCCGGCCGCGCGGTTGCCGGCAATCTGGCGACCTTCGCGTTGGCGCATGATGCTGCCGCCGGGAATGGCGTGGCCGCCGCACCTGTGCCCATACCCGCGCTGGATAAGGCCGAAAGGCAGGTTTCAGCGGCGGTGGCAGAATTGCTGGCACGAATCGAACGACTGCCTTTCATCGTACAACAGATGGCGACCGAGGGGCTGCGGCGGGTCGTCGATTATCAGGACATCGGCTACGGATCGCTGTATCTTGACCGGTTGGAGGCAGTGGTCGCAGCCGATCAGGCGGCAGGCGGCGATCGGCAGCGGCACGAATTGATCATTGAAACCGCACGGCACCTTGCCCTGTGGATGAGCTTCGAGGATACGTTCCGGGTTGCCGATCTTAAGACCCGCGGTGCCCGATTTGCCCGCTTCCGCAGCGAGGTTCAGGCGGCGCCGGAACAAATCGTCGATGTCACGGAATTCATGCATCCGCGGATCGAAGAAGTCTGCGATTCGCTGCCAGCCCCGATTGGGCGGGCAATTCTCGGTTCGCCGCTGCTGATACGTGCAGCCGGGCGCCTGTTTCAGCGCGGCCGCAGGATAAGGACCACCAGCCTAAGCGGCTTTCTACTGCTCTACATACTGGCTGCTGGTCGGCGGATGCGGCGCACAACGCTGCGCTTCAGGCGGGAATCGGCAGAAATAGAAGCCTGGCTGGCCCGAATTACCAGCGCAGCAGCGATCGATTATCGGCTCGCGGTAGAAATGGCCGTCTGCCAGAAACTGATCAAGGGATATGGCGATACGCATGCGCGCGGTTCGGCCAGCTTTGCGCGGTTGATGGACGCCTATGACCGTGGCCGCACGACCCCGGGCTTTGCAGCTAAGTTGCGCCAGCTTTGCGAAGCGGCGCTGGCTGATGACAGCGGTGCCGCGCTTGATGCCGCGCTGGACGGTCTCTGATCGTTCAGTCAGGAATGACCGCGGTCGTTTCGATTTCGATCAGGGCATCGGATTCCATCAGGCCCGCGACCTGTACGACTGCCATCGCCGGATAGCTGCGCCCCATGACCTCCCGGTACACGTCGCCGAACTGCTTGCCCGAAGCAAGGTATGCATCGCGGTCGAGAATGTACCAAGTCATCCGCACTATATGTTCGGGCGTTGCATTGGCTTCCTTCAGAACGGCCACGGTATTGATCAGCGTCTGACGGAACTGCGCGACTAAGCCGTTTGCGAATATACCATTGGCATCCCAGCCAACCAGACCGGCAAGAAATACAGTCTCTCCGCGCGCCGCGATTCCGTTTGAATATCCCTTCGGCCGCGGCCAGCCTTCGGGTTGCAGAATTTTCACAGGAATTCCTTTTTTGCTGCTCCCGAATTTAATCATGTGCTTGACATGGCTTCCAATCAACTCGATATTTTAGACTCGAAATAAAGTCCAGTTGCTTCGTAAAAAGCCGATAGATGGGCCATCAATGTATAAGCCTGCCGAAAGAATTCGCTATTCTCCCGATCCAGGGCGCTGGCCAAGTGCTGCGGAGGCCGGAGCATCGCGATTGTTCTCGCCCGTTCGGGTTGGTCCGGTGCGGCTGGCAAGCCGGACGTGGGTGCCGGCAATGGTCCCTTGGCGGGCGACGCAGGACGGTTTCGTAAACGAAGATGTCATTGATTGGTATGCGCGATTTGCGCGCGGCAAACCAGGCGCGATTGTGGTCGAGGCGACAGGGATTCGCGATGTGCCAAGCGGCCCGCTGCTGCGCATCGGAGACGACCGCTTTGTACCTGGCCTGACGCAACTTGTGGATGCCGTGCGGACAGCAAGTGGCGGTCAAACGCGGTTGTTCATTCAGCTTATCGATTTCCTTGCAATCAAGCGGCGACCCGAACGCGCTGCCTATTTCGAACGATTTCTGGTGCTGAACGACCGACTCCGCGAAGCCGCTGGTGGGGGCAGTGACGACATGGTCCGTGCCGCGCTTGCCGCGATTCCTGCAGCGCAATTGCACGAGGTGCTGACCGCGCGGGAGTGGGAAGCTCTCGAGATCGGTTTCCGCGAACGTGTGACCGATGTGGAGCGGCCACATATCGCCGACTTGCCGCAGCGCCTGCCGGAATTGTTTGCCGCGGCAGCGCAGCGCGCAGAGGCGGCGGGATTCGATGGGGCGGAACTGCATTATGCCCATGCCTATACGATGGCATCGTTCCTCTCGGCGCTCAACGACCGGCGGGATGGCTATGGCGGAAATCGCCCGGGCCGCCTGCGCTTGCCGCGCGAGGTGTTCGAAGCGGTTCGTCACCGTGTTGGAAGCGGATTTGCAGTTGGTTGCCGGATGCTGGCTGAAGAATGTATCGTCGGGGGTAGTGGTATCGAGGATGCGGCCTGGTTCGCCACAGAATTCGCCCGTGCGGGCATGGATTTTGTGTCGCTTTCTCGCGGCGGCAAGTTTGAAGACGCCATGCAGCCACGCATTGGCGAGGCGGCGTATCCCTACACCGGGCCTAGCGGCTATGAATGCATGCCGCAGAACATATCCGATGCGAAAGGTCCGTTCGGCCGGAACCTCGATCCGGCAGCAAAAATCCGCGCCGCGATCCGCACCGCAGGAATGACGACGCCCGTGGTCGCGGTTGGCGGTATTCACGGTTTTGCGATGGCAGAGCGCATTCTGGCCGAAGGGCAGGCCGATATTATCGGCGCTGCGCGGCAGTCGCTTGCCGATCCCGACTGGTTCCTGAAAATTCGCAGCGGCAGGGGCGATTGCGTGCGGCAGTGCACCTACAACAATTATTGCGAAGGGCTTGACCAGAAACACAAGCAAGTGACCTGCCAGCTTTGGGACCGGGTCGACCTTGATACTTCGGCGCGGCGATCCGTGGACGAGAAACGCCGCCTGACCGCGCCCGACTGGCCTGAATCAGACTGAAGCGGCCTTCGGCGTATCCCGATAGCGTTCCATGCGCGGCCGTAAATCATCCGGGATCGGGCAGGATTTCATCGCTTTGGCATCGGTAAACAGCAAAGTCTGAGCAACCCGGACGCGTTCTTCGCCTTGACAGGTGCCGATGTGCTTCAATTCGAACGAACTGGTGCCCAGCCGTTCCACGGTCAGGAAGAAGGTCAGCCGTTCGCCCATCGCACTGCGGGCAACGAAATCAACTTCAAAATGCACCGTCGGCGTGGCGAGATTGCGATGGAATAGCATGCCCGAAAAACTGACCCCGAGCGCATCTTCGAACCAGTCCTCGACGATGCCATTGATCATCTCGAAATAGCGCGGGTAAAAGACGATCCCGCCAGGATCGCAATGCGCGAACCGGACCAGTATCTCACGCTGATAGGCGCTCATGACGCACTCTCTTTCCCGGGGTGATTTCCAGCTTCATCGCTGGCAAGCAATTGCCGGGCGATGACCAGTTTTTGCACTTCCGAGGCACCTTCATAAATACGCAGGGCGCGGATTTCGCGGTAAAGTTCCTCGACCGGATGGCCGCTGACAACGCCAAGTCCGCCGAACAGCTGTACTGCCTTGTCGATCACGATTTGCGCTCGGTCAGTCGCGAACAGTTTTGCCATCGCTGCCTCACGCGTGACGCGCCCCTGCTTCACGTCTTTCGTCCATGCTGCACGGTACACCAGTAACGCAGATGCATCGACATCGAGCGCCATTTCTGCAAGCTGTGTCTGTGCGATCGGCTGATCGGCAAGGGTTTTCCCGAACATTTGCCGTGTCCGTGCGCGGTGGACCGCTTCGTCAAGTGCACGGCGCGCAAAACCCAGCGCGGCGGCACCAACCGTTGAACGGAAAATGTCGAGCGTAGCCATTGCCTGGCGAAAACCGGCACCGGCTTCGCCGACAAGCTGCCTTTTGGGGGCCCTGATAGCGTCGAATCGGAGCGTCGCCAGCGGGTGCGGGGCCATAACTTCGATACGTTCGGCGATCGTCAATCCAGGCATATCGGCATCGATCACGATCGCGCTGAGCCCGCGCGCACCGGGCGCCTCGCCGGTTCGCAGGAAAGTCACATAGAAATCGGCAATGCCGCCATTCGAAATGAACGTCTTGGCCCCATCGATAAGGTAGTGATCACCGCAGTCGGTTGCAGTTGATGCTGTTGCGGCGACGTCCGAGCCTGATTCCAGCTCGGTCAGTGCAAAGGCAGCCGTCAGCGAACCATCCGCAACACCGGGCAGATATTTGCCCTTCAGTTCCTCGCTTCCGAACAAACCGATCGCGCCGCTGCCCAGACCCTGCATCGCGAACACGAAATCGGCAAGGCCGCAATACCGCGCCAGCGTTTCGCGTATCAGACATAGCGAGCGCACGTCGAGCTGATCGCTGATACCGCCATAGGCTGCGGGAACGGTATGGCGCAACCAACCACCCTTTCCGAGCGTGCCGAGAATCGCCTTGCACACGGCATCGACATCACCGTGGTGATGGGCAAACGGCACAATGTGTTCAGCAGCAAAAGCATCGATCTGGACGGCGAGCGCGCGGTGCCGATCTTCGAGAAACGGCCATTCCAGAAAGCTGCGATCGCCCATTTCAATTACCCTCGAATACAGGTTTTTCGCGGGCGACGAAAGCATGGTAGGCGCGTTCGAAATCCTTGGTCTGCATGCAGATTGCCTGGGCCTGCGCCTCAGCCTCGATCGCGGCGTCGATGCCCATGTCCCATTCAGCGTGAAGTTGGTTTTTGGTCATGCTGTTGGCGAAGGTCGGTCCGGCGGCAAGCCGGTCTGCCCATTTTCTGGCTTCGGCGGTAAGTTCGGCGGTGCTGACCAATGCGTTGAAATACCCCCATCGTTCGCCTTCCTCGGCCGTCATCGCACGGCCGAGGAATAGCAATTCAGAAGCACGTCCCTGACCAATGATGCGCGGCAGAATGGCGCAGGCGCCCATGTCACAGCCTGCCAGGCCGACTCGGTTGAACAGGAACGCAGTTTTCGCCTCTGGCGTCGCAAGGCGCATGTCGGATGCCATGGCAATGATGGCGCCGGCACCGGCGCAAACGCCGTCAACGGCTGCAATGATTGGCTGCGGGCAGTGCCGCATTGCTTTTACGAGATCGCCCGTCATGCGGGTGAACGCCATCAACCCGGTCATGTCCATTCCGACAAGCGGGCCGATGATTTCGTGAACATCGCCGCCCGAACAGAAATTGCCGCCCGCGCCGGTGATGATCACGGCCTTGACCTGAGGCATGGCTGCAAGACCGCGAAAAAGGTCGCGCAGTTCTGCATAGGAATCGAATGTCAGCGGGTTCTTGCGTTCAGGCCGGTTGAGCGTGATCGTGCCGACACCGCCGCCGAACGCCCACAGAAAATGGTCAGGCTGGTAGTTTTCGGGATTCATGGTTTCACGCTTTCCATCCGGTCGTGAACGTCGTGATAAATTTCCGTTACCAGCGTCAGCAGCGCCGTCATGTCATGGTCGGTTACATTCTCGAACATCTCGTCGATCCAAAGCTCGTGATCCGCAGCCATCGCCCTGAAAGCCTTGCGGCCCTTGGCGGTCAGACAAACGTAGAACGTTCGGCGGTTCGCAGGGTCGACACTGCGTGTGACGTGCCCGTCTTCGATCAACCGGCTGACCAGACCCGTCACATTGCCGTTCGACACCAGCAGCCGGTCCGACAGATGGCTCATGGTGATGGGCGTAGCTTCGCGATCAAGCACCGCGAGCACATCGAAACGCGGCAAGGTGGTGTTCCATTCGGACTTTAGCCATGATCGCAGCTTTTTCTCGATAATGGTTGTGGTACCCAGCAAGCGCAACCACAGCCGGAGCGACTGCTTGGTATGGGGGGGCGCAGTATCGGCGGCGAGAAGTCGTTGCTTTGGTTTTGGTTTTGGTTTTAGTTTTAGCTTCACATGACTTCCCCACCGGCAATTGCAATCGACTGACCGTTTACAGATGCGGAGAGTGGATCACAAAGCCAAAATACCGCAGCAGCCACTTCGTCCGGGGTGATCAACCGGTTCTGCGGGTTTCCGGTGACAAATGCGCTGAGCGCGTCATCGCGCGTCATTCCGGTCTTGTCGGTTACTGCATCGATCGATCGGGCCAAAAGGTCTGTATCAGTAAAGCCGGGGCAGACGGCGTTGGCCGTCGCGCGCGTACCGGCAAGTTCCAGCGCCAGCGACCGGGTCAACCCAATGACGCCATGTTTGGCCGCCGCATAAGCCCCGGTATAGGCGTATCCTTTCAGCCCGGCAGTGCTGGCGATATTGATGATCCGCCCGTTTGGTGCTGCAATCACCGACGGCAGCAACGCCCGGCAACACAGAAAGGTGCCGGTCAGGTTAAGCGTCAGCATTCGTTGCCACAGGTCAAGCGGCGTTTTTGCCAGGGGCGCTGTTTCAGCCCCGCCGGCGTTGTTGATCAGAATCGAAACCGGCGCCCGCGCATTGGCCGTCTGCATTGCTGCTGCAACCGTTTCTTCGTCGGTAATGTCGAGATACACAGCCTCCGCATCGGGCAGGGTTGCTGCAACGGTGCGGAGCCGGTCAAGATCGCGCGCCGCGAGTGTAACCCTTGCACCTTCGGCGGAAAGCCTGCGGGCAATCGCCGCGCCGATTCCCGTGCCGCCGCCCGTGATAACCGCGTGCTGTCCGGCCAGCCGGCTCATGCACTGAAACCTTGCGCCTGCGCCAACGATGCGGCGCGCGCGGCGTTTCTGGTGTGTTGTTCGAAACCGCTAAGGTAAGGCGGGGGAACCTTTGCATCGTGGAAACCCTGTTCGGCGGCGGCGCGCAGCGTCCACTGCGGGTCCATCAGATGCGGACGTGCCAGCGCGCACAGATCGGCCCGTCCCGATGCGATGATACCGTTCACGTGGTCGATTTCGTAGATGTTGCCCACTGCCATTGTCGGCATCCCGGTTTCGTTACGGATGCAATCGGAAAACGGTGTCTGGAACATGCGGCCATAGACCGGCTGCGCACGCGTGCTGGTCTGCCCTGCTGAGACATCGATCAGGTCGGCACCCGCGTCGCGGAATGCCCGTGCGATGGCAACCGCATCGTCCGGCGTCACGCCGTCTTCCACCCAATCTGTTGCCGAAATGCGTACCGACATCGGCCGTTCTTCAGGCCACGCCGCGCGCACCGCGGCGAACACTTCAAGCGGATAGCGCAGCCGGTTTTCCAGGCTTCCTCCGTATGCGTCGGTGCGGTTGTTCAGCAGCGGAGTGATGAAGCTCGACAGAAGATAGCCATGGGCAGCGTGCAGTTCGAGCATATCGAAGCCCGCAGCCGCGCCGCGCCGGGCCGCCAAAACGAACAGGTCGCGCACCTCGTCCATATCCGCCCGGGTCATCGGGCGCGGCGTCTGGTTGTCCTGCGACCAGGCGATGTCGGATGCCGATATCAGCGGCCAGTTCCCATTTTCGAGCGGCCTGTCCATTCCCTCCCAGCCCACTCGGGTAGATCCCTTGGCGCCGCTGTGGCCAAGCTGCAGACAAAATTTCGCCGAGCTTTCGCCATGCACATATCCGGCAATCCGCGCCCATGCGGCCTGTTGTGCATCGGTATAGATACCGGCACAGCCGGGGGTGATGCGGCCTTCTGGCGATACGCAAGTCATTTCGGTGAAGACAAGGCCTGCCCCGCCCATCGCGCGGGCACCATAATGGACAAGATGGAAATCGCCCGGATCGCCGTCGACCGCCCGGTAGGTTGCCATTGGCGAGACGGCGACCCGGTTGGCCAGCGTCATGCCGCGCAGGCGCAAGGGTGTAAACATCGGCGGCATCGGACTGTCCACCGCGTGGCCAACAGCCGTGCCGGCGAACCATTTTTCCATCTCGCCAAGCCAGCGCGGGTCGCGGACACGCAAGTTTTCATGGCTCACCCGTTGGCTGCGGGTCAACAATGCGTAGGTGAATTGCAGCGGCGGCATCGGCAGGTATCGTTCGACATCTTCGAACCACCGTGTTGAATTGTTCGCTGCGTTTTGCAGTTTGATGACTTCAAGGTGGCGTTCCTGCTGATACTGCAAAAGCTGTTCGGCAAGTGGCAAGTCGCGATCGTTAAGCACTTCGGCGAGCTTGATCGCATCTTCGAACGCCAGCTTGGTGCCCGATCCAATCGAAAAATGCGCAGTGTGCGCCGCATCGCCAAGTAGGATGACGTTGCCGTCGTACCAGCGTTCGCACGTCACGCGCGGAAAATTGATCCAGGCTGAACCGCGGATATGTTGCGCGTTGGTCATCAACGCGTGACCATCGAGATGACTCGCGAAGATGTGTTCGCAGATGCGGCAGGTTTCTTCCTGGCTCATCGTGCCAAAGCCAAAAGCATCGAATGTTTCGGGCGCGCATTCGACAATGAATGTCGAGGTGTCAGCTTCGAACTTGTAGGCGTGCGCCCAGACCCAGCCATGTTCGGTTTTTTCGAATATGAAATTGAAAGCATCGAACAGTTTGTGCGTGCCTAACCAGACAAACTTGTTGCGGCGGATGTCGATGCTGACCCCGAAGCGTTCGGCGCGCGCAGTGCGCATGCGGCTGTTCAGCCCGTCCGATGCGATAATTAAGTCAAAGCCTTCAAATGCGGACAGGTCTGGATCGATCTCCACTTCGAAATGCTGCACGACGCCAAGTTCGCGTGCGCGGTCTTGCAGAATGTTGAGCAAGCGCTTGCGGCCAAGGCCGATAAAGCCGTGGCCGGTCGTCAACGTTATGTGGTTGCCGACGTGAACCTCAATATCGTCCCATTGGGCTAGTTCGTTCTGCATCGTTATGGCGCTGACAGGGTCATTTCGCCGCAGATTGCCCATCGTCTGGTCAGAAAACACGACGCCCCAGCCGAACGTGTTGCCCGGCAAGTTGCGCTCAAACACTTCGACGACGGTTTCCGGGGCGCGCAGTTTCATCAGGATGGCGAAATAGAGGCCAGCTGGCCCCCCGCCGATGCAGGCTATTTTCATGACCTTCCCCAGTGATTGCAAATTCTCATATTGCTTTAATGTTAAAATATCGGATTGGTCAAGGCGCATCCGATGGTTGCAGAATGCCGTTACTGTTGCGCGCTAGCGGAGCGGTCTGCTCGGGTAGAGGCGCGCCGGGCGCGTTTGCGACACTGACGCCGTACGGCCAGTCTGGCGGGGCTATAGCGACAAAACGGGCCAGCCCGCCGGTGCCGCCTTCTGGCTTGGCGAAACCGATGACGATAAGCGCGCCGTATTCGGGAACCTGGTCAAGGTTCGCTACCGCTTCTGCTTGCGTGAAATTGTGTTTCAGCAACCAGGATTCAGCCTTGAAGTCTGGCGTGTTGTCGGTGTCGAGTGTTTCGTGGCCGTGGAACAAGATATTGCGTTCAATGTGCAGCAATTTCAGCGCTGCAAGGCTGACCCCTGGATGCGGCGAACTAGCGAAGCGCGCGGGGGTCGTCCATAAGCCCGACCAGTCAGACCGGAACATGACGACGGCACCGACGGGGATGCGGCCGTGGCGGCGCTCCCAGGCGGCAATGTCGGCTGGCGTGGCCTCATAGCCAGGGTTGGCCCTGACCTGCGGCACGATATTGATGACAACGAGGGGTCGCAGTGCATAGGTTGGCGGAAAGTCGCTGATCGTCGCTCCCATCGAATTGAAATGGGCGGGCGGGTCAAGCTGGGTGCCGATCTGGTCCGAGGCTAAGTGATAAGCAGTAATCGCGCCGCCGATTCGCGAATATTCAAGAGGTTCGCCGCGCTTGATTAAGTCAGGTATGTCATCTGCTGCAAGTGCGTCGGCAACAGTCATTTCTCCGAGTGCCGCGCCGCGCGCCTGCCCTGGCGCGAAGGCGTGCGTCAGGTCGATGTATTTCGCGTCCTGGAGTCCTTTGGAATAGATTGGCCATAGCGACTCCGGCGTTCTGGAACTGCCAGTGCAAAGGCCGGAAAACGCGACGCCCGCTGCAATTCCAACCAGCAGCGCGAAGCCGAGTATGGTAACCCTGCTAATGTCCATCAATGGTCTTGCTTTCTGACGCCATTGGCCCGGTACTAATAATTGATCGCAGGTGACATCGTTGGATAGAAAACCCCGAGCAGCAACATGCCTGCGGCACTGGTGCATTCGACTGAATGCGATTGTTTGCGCGGCAGGAAAACCGTGTCGCCGGGCTGCAGCAGAGCCTTTGTCCGGTCGGTCCACATGACACCTTCTCCGGAGAGGATCAGCAGGGTCTCTTCGTACAAATGCCGGTGATGCGCGGCACGCGACCGCGGGATATGCCCGATAAACTGCGTGACTTCGGTGCCATGACATTCGCCATCGACCAGCACCTGATAGAAGCGGTCGGCCATCACCGAACGCTTTTCCGGATCAACAGCAACGACGCGGACAGGTACACTTGCATCGAAATAGGCAGGCATCTGATCCAACTTCTCAGACAACGGTCCAAGCGGACAGACTGAAATGCTGGCGTCGATCGGCATGCCTGCCGCCGCGGTCAATCGGAACGATTCGCCTGCGCGTACATAGGCGGCGCAATGCACGCTGATTTCGAAGCTTTGCGCGCCGATTTCGATCTGTCCGGTACCCGCCACGATGAAGATCACCGTATCGCTGCCGGCGAAGCGCAGCACCGGCGAATTTCCGGCTTCAAGACGCATCGCAAACTGGCTGATGTGCCTTGCCCCATCGTCCGGTCCAATCGTCTGGGTAAGCTTTAGTCCGCCATGCTGCGCGATTAACAAAGGTCGTAGCACATAGCAATCACCGTCCAGCTGCGCACGCGCGCCGAACGGCGTGTCAACAAAGGCTACAAAATCAACGTCAGCAGCATCGTCCATTGGGGCGCCGTAGCTATCCGATAGCGCGTTGTGCGCGCCGTCGCAATATGGGCGGCTGCGAGTCCGTTTGCAGGCGCACAACAGCGTGTCCTCGTTGTCTTCGGCCGTGAACGCCAAAGGTTCGAAACCGGTGCCTTTGTGCGACCCGTCACAGAACGGTTGCCGGGCGCTGCGTCCGCAGCTGCACCAATAATAGGTCCGGCCTGCAACCAGGGAAACAAGACACGGCTTGGCAGCCGCAATGACAGGTTCACTCATTTCTCGTGTCCATCCTGCAGGGTTCAGAAGTCCCGTGTGAGGCTGACACCAAGAGTGCGCGGACGCACGGTGATCAACGCCAGGGGGTCCTGATCCGACGAGATTGCATCTACCTGCGCGCGCTTGTCAAACAGGTTGCGGGCGAAAATGACTGCGGTCCAGAGATCGTTTTTAATGCCAACCCGCAAATTGGCCAAAGCATAGCTGTCAAGGCGGACATCAAAAGCGTCGCGCTCCCGGCCAAGTGTTGTGTGCGAGCTGCCCCGATAACTGACATCGGCATGCACGATATAATTCAAGGAGCTGCTGAGCGGGCGCTCTACATCCAGATTCACGCTGCCGATGAACTTCGGCACGTTAGGGATTTTATCGCCATCTAGGCCAAGAATTACCGGTCGTGGGCCTGTTTCCGGACCAGGCTGATCGTCGGTCAGTTCGGCATTCTGGTATGACGCACCGATGCTGAAAGTAGTGCCGGCGGCGACGCGCGCCGTCACGTCGAGTTCGGCACCATCTACTGTTGCAGAACCCGCGTTGGTTGTGAATGGAAAGGCGCCGGTTGCATCGAGCGCGCGAACCTGAATGTTCGACCAGTCGATGTGATAAACGGCACTGTTGAACCAGATCCGCCCGTCCGCAAGCGTCAGTTTGCTGCCCAGTTCATAGTTCCACAGCGAATCCGAATCGAAGCCGCGCGGGATACCTGATGCAAACGGCAGATCGGCCTGATTTAGACCGCCGGTACGGAAGCCTTGAGCCGCTGTTGCATAGATCAGTACGTCGTCGTTAGGCTTCCAGTTCAGATTGAATTTATAGGTGGTTTTAGAATCGGTGTCGCGGTTACTCAGTATGCCTGGCGGGTTCGGGCCGAACCCACCGAACGGGTGCGTGGTTTCCTGCCGCGACGTCTGGCGCGAGTTGAAATAGCGCGCACCCACGGTTCCCGAAAGCGTGGACGTGAAATTTAATGTTGCCTCCCCGAACAGGGCATATTGGCGTAGGCGGTTATTGTCGAACCGACCGAAGAACGTATTTCCGTCCGGATTGGTCAGCGCATCATCTTCGTTAAGTCGGCTGAACGGACCGCGTGGTTCGCCAAAGTCATTCGAACGGACGACCTGGACGTCGAAGTCCGACTTTTCCGTGCTGTAGAAACCGCCTGCAACAAAGTTGAATGGTCCGTCGAATTTCGAGGCATAGCGCAGTTCGTTCGACCAGATGCGGCGTGACTGTGGCTGGATGGTGATGCCGGGGATCGGCACACCAAAGAAAAACAGGATCGGCGAGGAATCGAAGACGAACCTTATGTCGCGGTCGAAATAATTGGTCGTTGCGACGATGTTGCCCAGGTCAAAGTCAAATTCGCCGGTCAGGCTGTAGACTTCGATGGTTTCGTCCCACGGGCTGCGAGTCAGATCGGTATTGACCAGATCGCCGCCGAGGACGGGCGGGAAACCGTTTGCGGTATCGCCGAACGACAGTGAGCCGCTTGGGGTGAACCGCGATGATCCGTCCGAATGCGTATCTTGATAGGTCGCGGACCCTGTAAGTGTGAATGAAGCCGTGGGTGTGTAGCGCAGGCTAAGGCGGCCGCCCGATGTTTCATCGGTATTGATGTTGCTGAGCGGGCCTGAGGGAATCCGTGAAGCATCGATATAGCCACTGTTGTCAATGAACCAGCCAACTGCGCGCATCGCCAGCTTGTCGGTAATGATCGGCAGGTTGATGGCACCGTTGACGTTATTGTTTGTGCCCCCTTTTTCGGTGTCCGACACTTCACCCGAAATATAGCCGGAAACCTCGTCGGCCACCGGCTTGTTGGTAATGATGCGGACAGTGCCGCTTTCGGAACTGGCCCCATAGAGTGTGCCCTGCGGCCCCTTCAGCACTTCGATGCGTTCGACATCATACAGCCGGATGTCGGCGTTGCGCCCGCCGCCATCATTGCGGTTGTCGGCACTGATCACGGCTTCGTCATAATACACGCCGACCGTTGCCGCACCGGTTGAATTGACGCCGCGAATGACGATTTTCTTGTCGCCCGGGCCAAGGTCCTGAAATGTCAGACTGGGAACGCGTACTGCAAAATCAATGAACTCAACCGCGCCGGCACTCCTGAGTGCGTCGCCGGTAATTGCCTGGATCGCGATCGGCACATCCTGCAACGCTTCGTCGCCGCGCTTGTTTGCGGTAACAATGATTTCTTCAAGTCCCTTGCCTCCACCTGGGGCGTCTTGAGCATGTGCGGGCGACAATTGGAGGGTGGCAATAGCTAGAGCACAGCAGGCTGTGAGTAGGTGCGAATCAGGCCTCATGATGATTTCCCCTTTAAGATTGCAATTATGAAATCCTCTCCAGTTTTTACTGGTAGCGCCTGTCCGCAGGACAGATTGTTTTCAGGACCACTAAACTGCATCGCCTGAAAATTATTTTCAACCTAAAATATCTGGCTATTTCGATTTGACTGATTAAGATGAGATGAGGCAGCAGTTTGTGATATTTTAGGCACATGCGGAATGCTTAAAGGTGGATGAAATGAACGATCAAAGCGCATCAGTCCCGGAAGTGCCATCTACCGGCACCGCTGATGCGCCGCAGGGCTGGTCATCGCGTATGGGCTTTCTGCTGGCGACTATCGGTGCCGCCACCGGGCTTGGCGGGCTATGGCGTTTCCCGTTTATCGCGGGCGACAATGGCGGCGGGGCTTTCGTACTGCTTTATATCGTCTTCGTCATTTTGCTGGGAATGCCGATCATGTTGGCCGAAATGGCGATCGGCAGGCTTGGGCAGCAAAGCGCCGTCGGCAGTATTCGCCGCCTGGTCACCGAAGGCCGGCATGCGCGCATTTGGCAGTCGATAGGCATCCTAAGTGTCTTCATACCGTTTTTCGGCCTTGCGTATTATGCTGTGGTTGCCGGGTGGGCGCTCGATTACCTGTATCTCGCCGCGACAGGTGCGCTCGACGTGGCGACACCCGAAGCCTCGCGCGCGGCTTTCGCATCCTACACCACCGCACCGGCGCGCCAGCTAACGCTGCACGCGGCGTTCATTGTCATGACCATTATTGTCGTCGCGCGCGGCGTGTCGGGCGGCATTGAACGCGCTTCGAAGATCATGATGCCGGCATTGTTCGTTATCCTTGTGCTGCTGGCGGTTTACAACATGGCCACTGGCGCGGGTGCCGAGGCGGCAGCATTTCTGCTGCGCCCGGACTTTTCAAAGCTGACTGCAGAAGTCGCGCTGATGGCGATGGGGCATGCGTTGTTTTCGCTGGCCGTGGGTGTTGGGATGCTGATTACATACAGCGCCTATGCATCGCCCAATTACCGACTGCTGCCAGCAGTAGCGATCATCGCTGGCGCGAACACATTGGTCGCCGTGTTGGCGGGACTGGCGATCTTCTCGGTCGTGTTTGCTTACGGGCTCGATGCGGGCGAGGGGCCGGGGCTGCTGTTCGTGACGCTGCCGGTCGGCTTTGCGCTGATGCCGGGCGGCAGGATCGTGGCTTTTCTGTTCTTTCTGCTGGTCGTCTTCGCCGCCTATACGACGACAATCGGTATGCTGGAGCCCGTGGTGGCATGGCTCGACGAGCAGCTCAAATGGGGCCGCGCGCGGCTGGCGTGGCTGGCTGGGGGCGGGGCGTGGCTGGCTGGCATACTGCCGGTGCTTTCGTTCAACCTGCTTTCCGGCTGGCACCCGCTTGGCGGTGTCCGGCTTTTGTCGGGCAAGACCATGTTCGACTTGTTCGACTTCTTCATTTCCACCGCATTGTTGCCGCTGAATGCGCTGTTGATTGCATTGTTCGCCGGGTGGGCGCTGGGCACGCGCCGCATCGCCGATGCGCTGGGTCTTGGCGGTGGAACGGTCTACCTCGTGTGGGCATCATTGCTGCGCGTCGGCGTGCCCGCCGCGATCATCCTTTTATGGATTAATTCATGGCAAAACTGACGGAGACAGCAGGCATGCTAGGCAAAAATACTGAAACCGATATCGACTGGGCAAGGCAGCGTGCCCGCTTTCCGATTTTTCGATCGACAAATTATATCAACAGCTGTTCGTATGGGGCGCTGTCGAACGAGGTTGAGGCTGCGTTCCACGCCTATCTTGCTGATCGTCACGCCAATGGCAGTGACTGGAATAACTGGGTTGGCCACAACGAAGCGCTGCGCACCGATTTTGCCAATCTGTTCGGCGTGTCTGCGGGTGAAATTGCCGTAACGGCATCGGCGTCAGCCGGGATCAATTCGATTGCTAGCGCGATGGATTTTACCGGGTCCCGGAACAAAGTTGTCATCACCGATCTCGAATTTCCAACCAATGCCCAGATCTGGTATGCGCAACAACCGCGCGGCGCCGTCGTCGAGCGGGTTGCAGCCGATGATCGCCGCAGCCTCATCGAAAGGCTGGACGCGGCCATTGACGAAACGACACGCATAGTGGCGGTCACGCACGTCTGCTACCGCAACGGAGAAAAGCTGGACGTGGCGGCGATTGGTGCGCTGGCGCGGGCAAAGGGGGCGTATTTCCTGATCGATGGTTATCAGGCGGCAGGCACAATGCCGGTCGATCTTGCAGCATGGGGTGCAGATTTTTATGTTGGCGGTACTCTGAAATACTTGCTCGGCACCGCAGGAATCGGATTTCTTTACGCTCGCGAGGCCATACTTGACGCACTCAGACCAACCGCGACCGGCTGGTTCGCGCAAGAAGACATCAGCGCGATGGACCACACCCGCCACAATCCGGCGCATTCGGCGCGCAAGTTCGAAGGCGGCACTCCGCCGGTCCCCAATATCTACGCCGTGCGTGCCGGGCTTGGCATTCTTGCCGAAATAGGCCTGCCATCTGTCGGCACGCGGATTGCAGAACTGACTGCGCATATCGTGCGGCAGGCAGCAGCGGCGGGTATTTCGATGGCAACGCCAGACGACGCCAATCGGCGCGGCGCGATGGTCGCACTACGCTGCAGTGATGCGGGCCAGCTTGTCGATGCGTTACAACGCGAAAAGATCGTGACATCGTGGCGCGACGGCAATCTCAGGCTGTCACCGCATTTCTACAATCACGAAGATGACATCGATGCGATCTTCGCCGCGATTTCCCGGTATTCACACCTCGTGCGCTGACCTCCAATCGACAGCGGCAGGGCAGAAGCTGGCTAGCGTTTTCTCGAAACCGACTATGTGCCAAACCTATCAAAATGCCAGCGCATACTTACCGAATCGATTGAGGGACTGCAGTGGCAAGATACATCCAGGCGAGGGGGCAGGCCAGGAAGAATTGGGAGGGGCGGGAAACGCCAAGCCACAGGTGGCGCTCGGAGGCGACCCGAGGACCGAGGCGAGCTGAAAGCGTCAAATCTGTTGTGGAATAGCTAACACTGTCCGCCGTCAGATAATACGAGACCGTTGGCAGTTCAAAATGAGTGAGGGTTTGGGTTCATCTGTTGATTGATATTATGCGGCAAGCTTGCGGTGATGCAAGCGCCTTTGCTCGATGGTTTTTCGTTTGATCCTTTCTCGCTGTTTGATGATGGTTTCCGCCCTTCCGAAGTAGGCGTCTGCCGGTGTGACGCTTTTCAGGCTCTAATGATAACGCTGGTGATTATAGGGCGCCTCGAACAATGGCGGTCTTGGGCTGACGCAGGGCGCTTGATGGTGTGAGGGCCTACCGGGTCGTTGATTTTGGTCCATTCGGCACCCTGTCCGGGCCCATTTTTAGGCTGGTCCGGCCGATTTGGCCGCCGGATTGCCGACTTCGGGCGCTACCCCAAGATCGAGCAAACTGGCGGCGCGCGCCCTGAACTTGCAGATATGGGTGACGGTCACTGCTTTGCCGATTGCCATTTCTGCGATTCCGCACGCTCGATCGAAGGTGTTCTGACCAAGGGCGACGTGAGCGATGCAGATCTACCCAGCGTAGGGGCCAAATCATGACCAATCATGCTGGAGACCCCGCCGAACAGTTCCTCGTTCTTGACGAGGTCAAAACACATTTCGATCTCGGCCGTGAGTTCCTGACAAGGAAGAGTAAAGGCGTCGTCAAAGCAGTCGACGGCGTATCGCTGACGTTGCGCCAAGGAGAAACGCTTGGTCTCGTGGGTGAATCGGGCTGCGGTAAATCAACCTTGAGCCGCACCATCATGCAGCTCATCAGGCCTACTTCAGGCAAAATTTGGATCGAAGGTAAGGAATTGAGCGCGCTATCGGATAGCGACATCCGTGGGACGCGCAAAAATTTCCAGATTATCTTCCAGGATCCCTATTCCTCGCTCAATCCCCGGATGACGGTGTTGGATATGCGGCGTGAGACTTGATGCTGCCCATGCGGCTGGCTCAGCCGACCATCGATGCCGAAAAGATGGTTTTCCTGGCGAATAAGAAGCATCAGATGGTTGATGATGTCGCATTCATCTTTGAGGAATGCGCGCGGTTAAACAATTTGGTAAGCGCGGGGAGTCTCGCCGACCTTCCGCGTGAAGACGCATTTTGCGATTTGCCTCATCCGACGCACCAATGGCCGAATGGCAAGATGATGTGTAGTCGGGCGGGGTTTGACCGACTTGACCGGCTCGCTGAGTTGGCACTCTGGCAAGCGAACATTCATCGCTTGGTGTCGTTTAAGCCAGCCCGAAAAGCGTTGGCTGAAATCTTGGTTCGCAAGTTTGTCCGCGAAGCACGGCCGATCGAAATCAGGCAGATCGAAAGGGCTATGTCTGAAGCGGCAAAGCGGTCGAATTCAACGCGTGCGGATTTGACGCATTTCATCCCGTGCCATCTGATGCTCTCTCAGCAGCCAGATACGTTCCAGCTAAGGCCAATCCGCTTTCTGAACCGTGCCACATTCCGCAAGGCACTGGCGGGTAATATTCGAGCTAATCGTGCGAATGATGTCGTCAAAAATCGGAGGATCATTTTTGATGCTGTTCGATACTTCAAAACGTTTGGATGGGTCGCCGAGGTTACCGTCATAGGCTGCGATGAGGAAACGTCAAAAACGACTGCGACGAATGCAGTGACATCGTCATTGAACTGCCTACACGTTCTGTTTGGAGCCGGACATTCCAGAAAAATGATGGTCGCTGGGCTAGGAATTGGTCGTGATAAGCGCGGGGGTGTCACCGTAGCTCCAAACGGTCAACTTTCGTTTATGGCTTCATATGGCGGGCCGGGAGAAGTTGGATTCAATGACGACTGGTTCGGCCTCTTCGCTTATACCGAAGCGCAAATGGCAATCGCAAACTTTGGCGTGACACTTGAGACGGTCGTTGACCCTTCACTACGGCGACCGATCAGCGAGGGATCCCTTGATGCAGCGCAGTGGTTCGGCGAATCCGTCAGAGAAGGATCGCCTGCGGCCAAGGCTATCAAATACGTAACCGCGTTGGAACGGATGGTGATGACCGATGAGAAGGATGACATTGCAGACCTGGTTTCCGCAAGATTTGCAGCACTTTGTCTGGAAGAGCCGACTTCGGAAAACCTAGAAAAATGGCGTAGGGATGCCAAGCGAGCCTACGGTGTTCGCTCCAAACTTGTTCACGGCTCCCTCTCGCCCACGTCCGATCAGGTATTTGAAGGTGTGCGGTTGGGCGCAGAACTCGGCAGAGCGACCTTGTTGAGCGTATTGTCCGTCATTGGTGCGGACGGCCTTCGCAATGAAGGCGTCTCCAACAAGCAACTCGGACGATGGTATGATGGCTTAGTGACTCACGCAGATCGTGTGATCGAGAATATGTCGCAGTCGAGTTAATTTGCCGATGAACTCCGGCCTTCCGTTGCGGCCCAACTCGTTTCCATCCCCCCGTTTCCTGATCGCCCGCCCATGATCGTAAGATTTTTCAGAAGATGGCAACGAGCCAGCCCGAAACGAAAGGAACTTTATTCTGGTACCTGGGCTGGAAGTCGCAGCCGAATACCGCGATTATCGGCTTCGGTCGGATCGACGAAGGCATGGCAGCTTTCCAGCACGCGGCGCGTGGATTCCAGATCGGTCCAGGGCACCGCCGCTACCCATTTGCGCGCAAAGTCGAGCGTCCGAATGATCGGGGTGGGTTGACTGCTTTGCGACATGGCCTTGAGTGCCGTCAGGTAATTGCTGCGATAGACAGTGGGGATGATGATGCGCTCTTCGCCCGCCGTGACCAGTTCAGCGTTCATCATGATGCGCGCGATCCGGCCATTGCCATCGACGAACGGATGCACCTCGGACACCAAAAACATCATGAACACCGCGCGCGAGAATGGCGTTTCGAGGCTGTCATAATATTCAAATCCGCGCGCGAGGGTGCCTTCGACCTGATCGGGCGCGACGAACAGCGTTGAGCCGGCGCGATTGGCTTCCGTTTTGAAGCTGCTCGGTTGCTTGTCGGGACGCGCACTCATCAACAATGCGTGGCGGCTTTGCATCAGCGACAGCAGCATGGCCGGATCGCGCGGCGTTTTCGCCATTTCTACCGGATCGGACACTATCTGCCATGTCCCCAGCACGTCATGGGCATCTTCGGGGCGGTCGCGCGGGATCACATTGTTGAACACAATGTCGGCCGCTTCGTTCACGTCGAATTCGGTGCCTTCGATGAAGTTTGAGAAATAGGCTTCATAGAAGGCCAGCACCGAACGCGCCTGCGCCGACCGCTGTTCGGCGGGCCGCGAAAATGGCGCGGTGGAACGCAGCTCGACGTGCAATGCCTCAAACAGCTGGAGCCGTTCGGGATCGAATGGCGTTCCCGCGCCGCGCGCCTTTGCTCGCTCGCTGGCCAGGCTGTCTTCGCGTGTGCCGAGCAGGGCGCCGATCAGGCGATCGAGCGCCGCACATTCTGCTTCGCGATCAATCAGTGGGGCAATGCGCCGGGCTTCATCCCGCAGGGCATTCAGTCCTTCAGGACCGCCCCGCCGAATGACATCATCGAGCCGGCTTTCCAGTTCGGCGCGGGTCAACGTCCGACTGACAGCACCCCCACGCTTCCGCGATGGTGCCATGTTGTCGAGAAACGCCCGCGCGGTCGATGACAGGAACAGTCCGCCGACAAAGGGCCGGTCACTTTCAAGCGGTGATGCGCCGGTGCGCGAACGGATTGTGATGCCGGGAAGTTCTATGTCTCGTTTGCGGCCTGACACGACAAAGATCGAGCCGTCAGCCGCTGGGCAGTTTTCGATGGCTGTCCGATCCGCGATCAGCGCGCCTGGAGAATAGGCCGCCACCAACTCCCATAGCGAGCGGCGGACGATCTGTTCGGGCGGATCGGCGAGGTTGAAAGTGTAGAGCTTGGTCGCGATCTGGCGTAGGCGGCCTTGAGCCACCGCGCGCGACACGGCAGATTTGATCGTCGCGTTCGATACGAACGCTTCCGGTAGGCCTCCAAGCGAGTTTTTGGGCATTAAGCACGTCCTTTCGGACCCTATAGCAACGTTTTGTGACTTAAGCGCAAATTACTGCAACTTTTTGGGATTTAAGGGGGGCGGGGGAGTTGGCAGGAATCTGTTGCGCGACCTGCTTCCCGTGTCAGATCAAACGCTGAGATACCGTTCGGATGCTGACATTGCCGTTTCTCCGGCCATTAGTTGGCTATAAAAATAACGAATGGTGAGTTTCGATAGCACACCAGGCCACCAAGATGTTTACGCTGACGAATCAATCTCTTAGTCGATGGAGTTGACCGCATACATAAGGCCCGCCTTTAGCGAGATCAGGCTGAGTGCGGAGACATTCAGCTCGCGTCCGGCAAGCACCAGCAACGTTGCCATGATGACGTCGGATTCCCTGGCCAGCAGAATGAGGTGGCGACCGGACGGCCCACAAATACCGGCCAGCCAGTTCTTGACGGTTCGTTCGCTTGCGCCCGTCCACCGCATCACTGTCTTTACGGCGATATGAGGTGCCCCCAATTCCATGCGCAATGCGGTGCTGATAACCAGTGGGGTGACAGGGTGTTCAACGGTCTGGATCGCGAAGCGCTCATCCTCGAAAACCGGCTGTGCGTGTTGACCGACGCGCAGAAGGCGGACAGCGCAATGGTGCTGTTCGTCGGCAATGGCGGCGAGATCGAAACCAAGGCTAAGCGGAAAGGCTTATCATCCCCTAAACGGACCATACGGCGAAAGTAGTAGGTGCCGTGCTTGCGGGCGACGTTCTGAATACGGCTCATGCGTCGTGGTACCCTTCTGTGGTACCCTGCCGAGGTGATTCACGGGAGGGCCAAACAGAAAGCCGTTTATTTTCAGGAACTTGGCGAGAAGTTGGCTGGGGTGGCAGGGATCG
>JBGSJO010000046.1:0-30287 GCA_041741895.1 Pontixanthobacter sp. | reverse complement strand
TTCGTCTATCCCCTCAATTATCTAACGCGATCGTCACGCAAGGGAACCCTACATGAAACTCAAATATCTATTGGCGGCCAGCGTCGTCAGCATCTCCGCAGCCGCTGTTCTTCCTGCGCCGGTCATGGCGCAGCAGATTACTTCTGGCATCGAAGGCACTGTGACTGCGACAGATGGTTCGGCCATCCCTGGCGCGACTGTGATCGTCACTGACACCCGCACCGGCCAATCGCGCAGCCTGACGGCCGGTTCCGATGGCCGGTTTCGCGTCGACAGCCTGATCACCGGTGGCCCCTATGAAGTGACCGCCACGGCGCCCGGCTATGAAGGCCAGACGGTCGAAACCCTCTTCATCAACCTGCAGGGTAATTCGCAACTGACCTTCTCGCTCAGCGACGCTGGTGTGGGCGCAGATAACGTAATCGTCGTTTCTGGTGCACGGGTGCAATTGTCCCAGCGGGCAATCGGCCCAGGCCAGTCCTTCGGCACCGAATCGCTCGAAGCTTTTCCCTCCATCAGCCGCGATATTCGCGATATCATCCGCCTCGACCCGCGCGTCAGCCTCGACCGTTCGGACGAAGTGGACCGCGTTTCCTGTCTTGGCGGTAATGACCGTACCAACGCCTTCACCGTGGACGGCATTGCCCAATCCGACCTGTTTGGCCTTAACGGCACACCTTTCGCCAGCCGTAATTCGCTGCCTCTGCCCTTTGATGCCGTGCGCGAAACTTCGGTCGAATTCGCACCGTTCGATGTGCAGTATGGCCAGTTCACCGGCTGCGCGATCAACGTCGTCACCAAATCGGGCGGCAATGATTTCCATGGTTCGGCTTTCTTCACCTATGCCGATGCAGGATTGCGGGGTGATAATGCTGGCGGGCAGAATTTCGCTGCATTGCCATTTGAAGAAAAGCGCTGGGGCGCAACATTGAGCGGCCCGATCATCAAGGACCGTCTGTTCTTCTTCGGTGCCTATGAACAAACCGATCTGGCGGACAGCCAGGAAGAAGGCCCTCCGGGTGCTGGTTTCCCGACTGAGCTGGACTTTGTCACCACAGGCCAGTTTGATCAATTCTCTCAGATACTGTCCGATGTTTACGGTATTGACAGCGGCGGCATCGCAACGAACCTGCCGGAAAGCAGCAAGCGCTTTTTCGGCCGTATCGATGCGATCATTACCGATGGTCAACGCCTGGAGGCGACTTATCAGCGCCTGGAAGAAACCAATGTCGAACCAGACGATTTCAGCCGCCAGAACCGCATTTTAACCGGCCTGAATTCGTTTGAGGATGAAGGAACGGTCAGTAATTATTATTCGCTGCGCCTCTATTCCGACTGGTCGGATAATTTCTCAACCGAATTGCGGGCATCGCGCGCTGAAGTGCAGGATGTTCAGGGCCCCGTCGGCGGCGGTGAAGCGCAATCGGACAATCCGATACCGCGCATCGTGGTCGGAGTCAGCAACAATGGTAACCAAGGCTCCATCGTGGCTGGTCCGGGCTTTTCGCGCACGTCGAACGATCTGAAAACCACGGTTACCCAGGTCAAGGCGCTTGGCCGCCTCAGTGCGGGCAATCATACACTGACCATCGGCAGCGAATACAACGAATTGAAGGTGTTCAACCTGTTCGCGCAGAATTCCACCGGTACGCTGACATTCGCGAATCTGACGGATTTTGCCAACGGTCTGCTGACCAGCGGCACTGACACATTCCCCAATGGTGCGGCCATTAATGCCGGCACGGCGGCGGGTTCCTACGGCAACTTTACCGCCAGCGGCGATATCAACGATGCAGCGGCGCGGTGGAAACGACGGACCTTTTCATTCTATGCACAGGATGAATGGCAGGCCACCGACCAGCTTAATCTGATCGCCGGCGTGCGGGCAGAAATGCTGTCGGGATCTGCACCAACTGCGAACCCTAATTTCCTGGAACGCTATGGTTTCACCAACGCCAACAGTTTCGGCAAGATTGACCCGGTTGTATTGCCGCGTGTCGGATTTACTTACGAAGTCGACAATTCTGGCTTTTTCAGCGGAACCCAGATCAAGGGCGGCGTTGGCCGGTTTACCGGCGGTGATCCGGCGGTTTATGCGTCCAACGCATTCTCCAACAATGGTTTCGTTACCGGTTTCGGCCGTACCGGCACGGCCACCTGCGGCCCGCAGGGTACGCAGATTGACGTAACCCCCGGGGGCACGTTCACCGGCGTTCCGCAATGCGTGATCGATGCAGGCGGGGAACAATCGGCACGGGGACTGGCAGATACGCAATCAACCGATCCCGATTTCAAATCGCCCACGGTTTGGCGGGCCAATCTTGGTATTTCGACCATGTTCGGCACCGAAAGCGGGTTCTTCAGCGATTGGCGCCTGAACTTGGACTTCATCTACAGCAAATTCGTCAATCCGGTTGATTTTGTCGATCTGTCACAGGTTGTCGATACGCGTCAGGGCAATGGCGGATTTACGCTCGATGGTCGCCCGATCTACCGTGCAATCGATCCAACTGCGACGGGCTGCAATGCGGTGCTTCAGAACCAGGGCGGTATACCGCCTACCTATACTGGCGTGACAGCGGCATGCTTCAACACCGGCCGTGACGATGAAATCCAGCTGACCAACGGCAAGAGCTTCGAAAGCAAAATCGCGTCTGCGATTATCTCGAAGAACTGGAACCGCGGCATCCTGACCGATGGCGGCAGTGTCAACCTGAACCTGGGTTATGCCTATACCGATGCCGAAAACAACCGCTTCAACAACAGTGCCACGGCCACATCCAGCTTTGACATTGTCGGGGCGTTTGACCGGCAGAATGTCGATGTTGCGACCAGCGAATTTCAGACCAAGCACAACTTCACGCTGGGCCTGAATTTCCGCGAACAGTTCATCACCGATTATGACACCAGTTTCGGCTTCGTGTTTGTGGCACGTGCCGGACGGCCCTATTCTATCGTCCAGGACAATCTGCCCTCGAGCGTGTTCAACGACAGTGCCAGCGGCGATTTCAATTCGCTGCTGTACATCCCGACCGGGGTTAATGATCCGAATGTCGTCTATGCGGCTGGCGGCGGTCAATCCGCAGCAGATGCAGCGGCGGGCCTTGATGCCTTCATCAATGCCAATGACTGCATCAGCAAGTTCCGCGGCCAGACGATCACCCGCAACAGCTGCACCAATCCGTGGTTCTATGATCTCGACTTGCGATTCAGCCAGGAAATCCCGGGTCCGGCCAAGATGTTCGGCCTGACCAATGACCGGATTAAATTGTTTGCCGATTTCGACAATTTCCTGAATTTGGTCGACAGTGGTTCGAATGTGTTCAAGCGCTATCGTTCGACCGAAGCTCCGATCCAGGCGAACTTCAATTCTGCCGGCCAATATGTATTCTCAAACTTCAGAGGAATTGGCGAACCGGTGGTCCAGTCGAGCTCGTCGTTGTGGAAGATCCAGCTGGGCGTCAGCTACGAATTCTGATCGCTCGCAATCAGAACGGAAAAACGCGGCGGCGGCACCCATGGGTGTCGCCGTTTGCATTTGGGGCCGCTAGGACAATCTCTAGTATCCCCCTGACCGCGCTAGCGTGCGGCCCGCAGGGGCAAGCAGAGGAGACCGGTCTTGGATGACAATACGCAATTCTCCACCAAATCGCGCAAGCTGAAGCCCTGGACGCTGGTGCTGATCGCATTGCTGCATGTGCTGGCATTTTACGGGCTGGTCCGTGCCTTTGCCCCGGATATCACCGCCAGCGTCGAGCGTTCGGTAGTGTCGGCCTTCACCGTAACCGTCACTACGCCGCCTGTTCCGCCAGAGGCACCGGAACCGCAGCCCGATGAAGGCGCAGCGGGTGATCCAGGTAAACAGGCGGTCCCTAAACCGGTGACCGCGCCGATTCCCAAAGTGGTGGTCAAACCCGATCCGCCCGCACCGCGTGCCTCCTCCACCGGCGATGCGGTTACTTCCGGCGCGAGGGATCAGGGTGACGGCACCGGCGCGGCGGGATCGGGGCTGGGCACCGGCAGCGGGCGGGGCGGCGGGGGTCAGGGCGGAATTGCCCAGACCAAACCGGTACATATCTCCGGCGGGATCGACAATGCGCGCGATTATCCCGTGCCCGAAGGCGGTCGGCAGGCCCGGCGCGGGAACGAGGTGATCGTGAAGGTAACGGTCGGCACCGATGGCCGGGCGAGCAATTGCAGCATCTATCGGGCAAGCCGCGATGCCGAAGCTGACCGCATCACCTGCCAACTGGTGGTTGAACGCCTGAGGTTCAAACCAGCGACGGACCGCAATGGCAGCCCGGTGGCGGCGCCATTCTATTGGAAGCAGGTCTGGTTTTGAAATGATAAGCAGGCTAGTGGCACATGGGTAGGCTGATCGAAAGCAGCGCCGTCTATCGCCGCTATCTTCAGAAATTTGGAAGGCATTGCGCCGCGTGATCACTCCGATTATCCTTTGTGGCGGAAACGGAACGCGGCTGTGGCCGCGCAGTCGGGCCGTGAAACCAAAACCGTTCCTGCCGCTGGTCGGTGATGCAACTCTGTTCGAAGCGACGCTTGCCCGCTGCGCCGATCCAGCCATATTCGCCGTACCAATGGTGGTGACAGGGCGCGGCCATCTGGACCATGTCACCGCCCAATCGGCACATGTCACCGGCCTGCAGATCATCGTCGAACCGGCAGCCAGGAACACCGCGCCCGCGATTGCGCTTGCCGCCGCCCGCCTGCCACCGGATGCGATCATGCTGGTTTGCCCGAGCGATCATCATATCGCCGATCAGGCCGCCTTCGCCCGCGCTGCCCAAGCCGCTGCGGCGCTGGCAGCGGATGACTGGATGGTTGCGTTCGGGATCGAGGCAAAGAGGCCTGAAACCGGCTTTGGCTATATCCTGCAAGGCGAAAAAATCGCCGATGCTGGTGCAGGAACGGAAGAGGGCCGCCGGATCGCACGCTTCGTGGAAAAGCCCGACCGGGCCAAGGCAGAGCAATTCCTCGCCCATGGCGGCTATAGCTGGAACGGCGGTGTCTTTGCCTTTCGCGCGGGCGCGTTCCTGGCGGAACTGGAGCGGCACCGCCCAGAAATGGCGCGGCTGGTCAAGCAATCGGTCACGGGCGGCGTGCAGGATGGCGGACATTTTTACCCGGACAAGGCGGCATTCGGCGCAATCGAGCCGGAATCGGTCGATTATGCGGTGATGGAAAATACTGCCCGTGCTGCGGTGGTGGCGGCCGATATGGGTTGGTCCGATATCGGCAATTGGCAGGCGCTACGCGATGCCCGCGAGGGGGACGGCCAGGGCAACATCATTACCGGGAATGGCCAAATGATCGATTGTACCAATGTCATGATCGACAGCGATGGCCCGCGTGTTTCGGTGATCGGGCTGACGGATGTGGTGGTTGTGGTCGACGGCGATGAAGTGCTGGTCGTCTCTGCCGCCGGGGCGCAGCAGGTCGGCGAACTGACCGGGGCAAAATCCCAGTGAGCCCGGGCGCCCCGCACAGCGGCAAATTGCCGGTCCTGGCGGTTGAAAAAGTCTGGGGCATGGACAGATTGCCCGCGCCTTTTCCCGATCAGGCAGGCAAGCGGATCGGCGAGATCTGGTTCGAACCACCGCCGGAAATGGACCAATTGCTGGTCAAATATCTGTTCACTAGCGAAAAACTTTCGGTTCAGGTCCATCCATCGGATGATCAGGCCCCGCCGGGCAGCAGCGGCAAGGAAGAATGCTGGCTGGTGCTGGATGCCGCGCCGGATGCCAGACTGGCTATCGGGTTCAAACACAAGATTGCGCCCGAGGCGATCCGTGCCGCTGCGCTGGACGGGTCGATCGAGGATTTGCTGGTGTGGCACCCGGCAAAGGCAGGCGATTTCTTTTACCTGCCAGCGGGCACCGTCCACGCCATCGGGCCGGGATTGAGCCTGGTGGAAATCCAGCAGAATTGCGATGTTACCTACCGCCTGTTCGATTATGGCCGCCCGCGTGAATTACACCTTGATCAGGCGATTGAAGTGGCTAGCGGGCGTCCGCATGACCCGGCTCTGCGCCGGTCTTTCGGGGCAAACGGAAGCGCTCGATTGGTCGATGGGCCGATTTTCCGGATCGACCGCGTTGCCGGCCCGCCAACTGCCGATCTGCTCACGCGCTATGTGGGCCGGGCCCTGGTCCTGCCGCTAGCTGGATCGGTTGATCTTGGGGAAATCAGGATTGAAGCTGGGGAATGCGGCTGGACCGAAAGTCTCGGCCTGACAGATTTCAGCCGGGCCGGGACCAGTCTGGTGGTTCAGCCCATTGCCAGTCCAGCCCCCAGACCGGCAGGCAATAGCCAATGATCGCGCAGACCATCCAGCTCGCCCTCGCCCCGGTGTTTGTGCTGGTGGCCATCGGCAACATCATGAACCTGCTGTCCACGCGGCTGGGCCGGGTGGTTGACCGGGCGCGGATGATGCAGGAACGCTACAGGGATACCAGCGGGCTGGAACATGATCTGGTGGTGCGTGAGATCCGCCTGCTCGACCGGCGCATTGTCCTGATCGGGCGCGCGATCCTGCTGTTGGTATTAAGCGGTCTGACCATCGGAATGACCGTGGTCATCTTGTTCCTCGGTGATTTCCTGGATTGGGACCTGCCGCAACTGACTGCGGCATCCTTCATTCTGGCAATCGCGCTGCTGATGGGGGCCTTGCTCCTGTTCCTGCTGGAAACACGGCAGGCCTCGGCGGCGCTGCGGATTCCAGAGGACTTTCTGGAACTGGGCCGCAATATCTAATCGAATGTGGGATCGCGTCCGATCAGGTCAGCAGTTTCTGGCCCTGCTGCCTGATCGCCCCGGAAATCATCGGCTCCAGAAAGCTGAGCGCCGGCGGCAGCGCAATTTCGAAAACCAGCTGGTTTTCTTCGATATCCACGATTCCGCGCAGCTTCTGGCCCATGGTGGAAATGGTCAGATTCATCCGGTCGTCGCTCGGCCAGTCGGTGGATACTTGAGCCATGCCGCCGGGGATATGGTCGGCAATCTCGTGGCTACGGGATTTGAGGCGGTCACGCACGACATCGCGCGAAAGATCGAACGGTATCGCCACGCGCATCAGTTTTTCTCGCTGCTATGGTTCGGAAGCGCATCGGGCGTTTCGCCGTATTTATAGTCGAGATAGCGATGCTTGATTGCCAGATCGTCCAGCGCGCCATCGGCCAATTGCCGGGTCACGCTGTCGATTTCCTTGCTGATATTGCTCAGGCCCTGGGTCAATTGTTCATCCGGAGTTGCCCCGGCGCGCTTTTCGCTGCGCAAATGGGACGGTACCTTGCGGTAGGCATCGACCATTTCCGGCAAGTGTTCACCTACCAGCTTGCGCACTTCGCGCGCGGCGGGATGTTCCTGGTCGATGGTCTGAAGTTGCAGGCCGAGCGCATCCAGTTGCACACCGATCTGGTCTACCAGGGTGACCGCTGGCGGGGGCAGGGCGGGGCGCTGTGCCTCCAGCCACAATTCAGTACGCCCGACCATTTGCGCGGCACTGCCCTTGGTCAATTCGGCGCGCCTGGGCACCTTGATTTTGGGGAAAGCCGCAAAACCGACCGTCGCCGCGATAATGGCGAGGAAGGTCAACATCACGCCGGTAAAGCCGATCCCGTCAATGATCAGGCCGGCAACCATTGCTGCCACAACAATGGCGCCAATCGCCAGCACGATCCGCTTCACCTTGCGAAGCAGGTGCTGCGTCTTGATCTCGGCAGAGCCCTTGCCGATCGATGCGCGGCGGTGCCTGCCACCGTCGCGGTTATCGGCCAGAAGCCGTTTCCCGTCTTGCAGCAGGCGGTCGCTGTCTTTGGTCAGATCGTTCATGCAAAAATTCCCGGCATCAGCCCTCTAGGCTCAACAAAGGCGATTCTGTAACCTGTCTGGATGCCTGCGCCTGTCCTTCCGCACGGGCGATATAACCCTTCGACTTCTGCACTTCGTCGGTCAGCACATTGACCGTCTGCTTCATGCTCGACAGCGCCTCCAACTTGAAGCGGTCGACCTCGTCCATGGTGTCGTAGATATTCTGGAATGCGCGCTGCAGCGTTTCCAGTGGGATGGTGGATGCGGCAGCCTGTTGGTGGATTTTTCCCGTCTGGTCGCGCAGCATGGTGCTGGTGGAATCGATGATTCCGGCAGTGGTTTCGTTGAGCGCGGTAATCTGGCCCAATACCAGCCGCTGGTTGGTCATCGCTTCGGCCACGGTCACCGCCGTGCGCAACGCGCCGACGGTGGTGGTGCTGGCGCGGTCGACACCTTTCACCAGTTCGACATTGTTTTTCTTTACCAGGTCGAGCGCGAGATAGCCTTGCACGCTAACCGCCATCTGGGTCAGCAGATCCTGCGTGCGCTGGCGGACATAGAACAGTGCCGTTTCGCGCACGGCCTTCGCCTTGGCCGGATCGGTCGCGTCCAGTTCGTCGGCCTTTTCTTCCAGCCTTTCGTCCAGCTGCCGGGAAATGTGGATCATCTGTTCCAGATTGCCCATCGCTTCCCATAATTTCTGCCGTTCGACATCAATCGCGGCATTATCCATGATCAGCTCGTCCTTGCCCGATGCAAGATTGCCCAGGATCGACTGGATATGGGTCTGCGCGCTTTGATAGCTGCGGAAATAATTGGTCAGCTTGTTGCCGAAGGGGATGATCCCGAGGATCTTGCGCGGGCCGCTCAGCTTGCCCCGCTTGCCCGGATCGAGATCTTCCACCACCCGGCGCAGTTCCGCCAGATCGGCGCCAACGCCCTCATCCTTGTCCATCGCGCGGATCGGCCGGTCGAGGAAGCGGTTGGACATTCCGGCGGCGGCCATGATTTCCTTGCGGCCCATATTGGTCAGCTGATCGACCTTCTGGCCGAATTCGGGCGAATTGGGATCCTGCGCTAGCAGATCGGCGACAAAGCTATCGACCTTGGTCGCCAGTTTGGATTTCACTTCGCTCGAAACCGGCACCAGCCCCGCTGCCTTATCCGGAGCAACTTCAGGCACCGGATCGGGAGCAGTCAGTTCGAAATCGATGGCGGTTGCAGTCTTGTTTTCGGTCATGGGAAGCGGCTGGCTCCTGTTCGCCCGCTGTGATGCGGGGGGTTGATCTCTCTCACTGTATTAAGGCCATAAGACACGAAGTTCAAGATTTGTGCCGCATGGCGCCGGTTTCGTCCATAGTTTCGTTCCAGCCGGGGGCAGGCGGAAACCTGATCTCGGCGGCAATGGAGCGTTCGCTTTACGGTGAATCAAGCTGAAACGAAGCCTGGCGGGCAGGAATTCAGGAATCCCGCGCCTGTGCAATTACGCTGGAGTAAGCGCCGCTCGGGCGATGCGGCTGATCGCTGGCAGGGATGATCGAGCGCGCTGGTTGACCGGTTTGTTCACGCAGCGATGGGCAATTCCAGCGGGACAATCTCGCCTGCCATATACATCCGCTTGGCCTTTGCGCGGGACAGTTTGCCCGATGATGTGCGCGGGAGCGTGCGCGGCGGGACCAGTTCGACCACGCAGTTCATGCCGGTGATCGAACGGACCTTGTCGCGGATCGTTTCGTGCAATTTGATGCGTTCCTCCGGATCGGACACCCGGCAATGGACCAGAACCGCAGGGGCTTCCTCGCCAGCTTCGGTTTCGATGCTGAAGGCGGCAATGTCGCCATGGTTGAAGCCGGGCAGTTGTTCCACTGCCCATTCGATATCCTGCGGCCAATGGTTCTTGCCATTGATGATGATCATGTCCTTGGCGCGGCCGACGATGAACAGATAGCCATCTGCCATATAGCCCATATCGCCCGTATCCAGCCAGCCATCGACCAGGCATTCCTCCGTCGCTTCGGGATTGCGGAAATATGAGTGCATCACGCTGGTGCCGCGGCACCAGACCTTGCCGATCTGGTGATCGTCCTTGATCTGATCCTTGGGGCCGCGAATTTCGACCTCCATCCCCGAAATCGGCTTGCCGCAATTGACAATGGCGCGGTAGCGGGCCGGGCGCGACAGGTCGCGCGGGCTGCCGGACAGGCGCTCTTCTTCCACCAGTTCAACCCGGATGCCTTCGCCCGGGGGCATGACGGTCACCGCCAGAGTTGCCTCGGCAAGGCCATAACTGGGGGTGAAGGCGCTGGCCTTGAATCCGGCTTCGGAAAAGGCATTGACGAAATTCTGCATCACGTCGGGCCGGATCATGTCCGCGCCATTGCCTGCGGTGCGCCACCGCGACAGGTCGAACCGGTCCGATACCTGGCTCTGGCTGGAAATGCGGCGGGCGCAGATATCGTAGCCGAAGGTGGGGGAATAGCTGAGCGTGGTGCCCTGGTTGCGGCTGATCAGATCGAGCCAGGCCAGCGGGCGGCGAGCGAAATGTTCGGTTTTCAGATAATCGACCGACATCTGGTTGGAAATCAGCGACAGGAAGCAGCCGACCAACCCCATGTCGTGATACCAGGGCAGCCAGCTGACCACGCGGTCACCGGCGCCGACATTCATGGAGATCGCATGGCCGGCCAGATTGTCCAGTAGCGCGCGGTGTGTAACCGCCACGCCGGTGGGGAAACGGGTCGATCCGCTGGAATATTGCAAATAGCAGATATCGTCCGGATCGGGCGGGGGCAGATTGCATTCCGGGGCTTCGCGGGCCGCGAAAGTTTCCCAATCCACACCTTCGCAGCCCTGGCGCGCTGCCGCGGCGGCGCCCATCTCGGCGATTTCGGCCGGATAGAGCAGGATTTTGGGGTCGGAGCTTTCCAGCTGCACGACCAATTGATCGATATAGCTTTCCTTGCCGCCAAACCCGGTGGGCAGCGGCAGCGGCACCGGCCATGCGCCGGCATAGACAGCGCCGCAGAACAGGGCGGCAAATTCAGCCCCGGTTTCCGCGATCAAGGCAACGCGGTCTTCCTTGCCAATGCCGGCGGCCTTGAAACGGCGGGCCACCTCCAGCGCATCGGCGCGCAATTCCACATAGGTGTACACGCGTTCCAGGGTGCCGCGCATATCGTGAAAATTCAGGCCCTTGGCGCTCTTTGCGGCATAATCGATTGCGTCCGTAAAGGTCGCAAAGTCGGAACGGCGGCGCGGCAATGGACAATCGTTCGGGGTTGCCAACAAGGTTCCAGGTTCACGATTTGAAGTCGAGGAGCCGGATTGCTGTTTGATTTCGGTCATATTTTTATGCTTTACCCGTCATCTGCGCGCTTTCAAAAACGCTGCCAATTATTTTGCACAATCGCCATTTTTCCCAAGACAGCAATTGCAAACTTTCCCATTTCAATCAGACTGTGGCACGAATATGGCCGATGACTGATCGCAAACCGTCCGGCGGAAGCAAAAATCGCTCTCCACGCCCACCGCCAAGCCCGCTGGATGCAGTGCGTTTACAAGAACTTGCGCTGGCCTATGTCGCGCGATTCGCCACAACATCTGCCAAGCTGGAAAGGTACCTGTCGCGCAAGATACGTGAACGCGGGTGGAACGATGAAGGCGGCGAAATGACAGAAACTTGTCCCGATCCGGCGCAGATTTCCGCGCGTTTTGTCGAATTGGGCTATATCGATGATGAAGCCTACGCTCGGTCGCGCAGCGGCGGACTGCTGCGGCGCGGCTTTGGCCCGCGGCGGGTGTCGCAGGATCTCTACGCCGCCGGGATCGATGAACAGATCAGGAGCGATCTGGCCCCGGATGAAGGGGCGATTCGCAATGCGGCGCTGGCCATGGCGCGCAAGCGAAGGTTCGGGCCGTTTTCCACCGAGAAACCGGATCTCGATCCAAAACAGGCGCAGGACCGAAAGCGGAAACAAATCGCCGCAATGCTGCGCGCAGGGCATGGCTTTGAAACGGTAAGCGCGATAATGGATGCACGAAGTGTTGCCGCGGCCGAGGATTGGGCGGCAGAGGCGCAGGATGAGGATGTGTAGATGATTCGCAGCATTGCCATTGCGGCCTGTTTATTGTTTGCGGGCTGTTCGCCCCAGCAGGCGGCTGAAGGCGCGCCAGTAGCGGTTGCAGCAGATACGGCGGTCCATCCGGTTTCCGGACTGGCCGTGGTCCCGCTTACCGTGACGAATGGCGAGAAGACCCACGCCTTCCAGGTCGAAGTGGCGGCGAGCCCGCTCGATCAGGCAAAAGGGCTTATGTTCCGCACCAGGATGGGGCCGGACGAAGGAATGATTTTCCCACGTGACGGCTATGCCCAGGCAAGTTTCTGGATGAAGAATACGCCGATGTCCCTGGACATCATCTTCATCGGGACCGATGGCCGGATCAGCAATATTGCCGCCAACACTGTGCCCTATTCGCTCGAATCGGTCACTTCTGACGGGATTGCGTCTGCGGTGCTGGAATTGAATGCCGGGCGCGCGGCGGAACTGGGGATCAAGCCGGGCGATAAGGTGGAATGGTAGGGGTGGGCACTTCGCTTCTCCCTTGGCGCCTTAACCCTTGGCCGGGCGCGGCGAATCGGCTAACCGCCCCCCTTATGAGTATGACGCTATGAGCATTCTGGGCAAGATTTTCACCTGGTGGGACGGTGCTACCATCGGCACGCTGCTGAACAGCTGGCGCACTGGCGAGCAGGTCGGCACTGATGCGCAGGGCAACCGCTATTTCCGTGCGCGCAAGACACCTTCGGGCACGAACGAGCGCCGCTGGGTGCTGTATGACGGCCCGAATGATGCGAGCCGCGTGCCCCCCGAATGGCATGGCTGGCTGCACGGGCATTTCGTGGATGTTCCCGAAAGTTTTCTGCCCCCGGCCAAGATCTGGGAAGTGGAATACACCCCCAATGCCACCGGGACCGCAGATGCCTATCGTCCGCAAGGCGCATTGGAACGCGGTGGCCGCCGCGCCGGCGCGTCCGGCGATTACGAATCCTGGACGCCGGATAGCTGATCATGCGCGGCATATTTCCTGCCGCAAGGCTATGCTCGCGGCTGGTTCTTGTGCCTGCTGCACTGACAATTGCCATGCTCGCAGCTTCCTGTTCCTCCGGCGCGCCGACACCGGAAGCGGATGAGACGGACGTCCCTGCTGAATTGCAGCAGATCCCTGCCGCCCCGGCAGCTGGTCAGTCGATCGCTGCCGCGTCCGGCACACCGATGGCCGAGCGCATCGCCACGATTGGCCTGCTGAACAAACGCAATAATGTTTCGCAGGATCTGATCATGAAGCCGGGCGAATCGCGGCGCCTTGGCAATGTGATCATCCGCATGGCTGCTTGCGAACGGACCCCGATATGGGAATTGCCGAATGAAACGGCGGCATTCGTCCAGGTTCTGGTGCGCGATACCGGGGGCGAGAAGGCATGGCGCAAGGTATTTTCCGGCTGGCTGTTCAAACGCTCGCCGTCATTGAATGTGGTTGAACACCCGATCTATGACGTCTGGGTCAAGGATTGCGCAATGAGCTTCCCGGGCGAGGAAAAGCCGGTGGCATCGGCCAGTGCGGCTTCCCCGGCGGCCTCATCCGCAGCAGTTGCCCCGCCTGCAGCTGAGCCCGCCGCGACACCTGTATCCTCGGCATCGCCGGAACCCGGCGCGCAAGCCCCCACCAACGAAGAATAGGCCTGCGGGATAGTCAGCTGCGGTTTGCGGCGGGCCTGTTCTACCAATGCGAGATAGCTTTGCTGCGGCATTGCCACCGCGCCCATTGTGGTCAGGTGATCGGTCATGAACTGGCAATCGAGCAGGCGAAATCCAGCATGGCGCATGATCGCCACCAGCCAGGCCAGCGCCACTTTTGAGGCATTGTCAGCCCGGCTGAACATGCTTTCCCCGCAAAATACGGAATCGAAACCGACCCCGTAAAGCCCGCCCACCAGCCGATCACCCTGCCAGCATTCGATTGAATGTGCATGGCCCGCATCATGCAGCCCGCTGTAGCTGGCGGCAATCCGGTGGCTGATCCAGCTGCCAGCTGCTTCTCCGGTCCCATCATCGCGCGGGGCGGCGCATTCTTCCACCACATCGGTGAAGGCGGTATCGCAGGTCACGCGGAAGCGGTCCTGCCTGATGATCTTGGCCAGCGATCTGGTGCAGCGGAATCCGTCCAGCGGGATGATTGCCCGTTCTTTCGGTTCGACCCAGAAGAGTTCGGGATCTTCCCGGCTATCCGCCATCGGGAAAATCCCGCTGCGATAGGCCATCAGCAGCAGGTCGACCGGGATCAGAGGCAGGGCAGAAGGCGGGGCAGGGGCGTGCATGGTAAAGTCTATATAGGCTATGTGGCCGGTGCCGTGCCAGCCCATGTGGCCGGATGGCCCGAATCTTCGGATCACCGCCAAGGCGGCTTGCCATCCATCGCGCATCGCTCTAAATGCCCGGCTGCCTCAAGGCTGAATTGCCTGTAGGAGTGTAGCTCAGTTGGTAGAGCATCGGTCTCCAAAACCGAGGGCCCACGGTTCGAGTCCGTGCACTCCTGCCAGGCAAAATTCCCGAAAATTGCCGGATTCGTCCAGTTTGGTCCGCAGCGCACTGCGGTGTGATGGCGGTGTGCTGGCGCTGGAACCCGCGTTAAGCCTTATTGAACCTGCCGTAGCATTCTGGTGCAGGGGCCATTCATCGTGGGAACCATACGGTGAGTCGTGCATTATCATAGACAGGTTGCACAACCAGGCAGAGGAGTTGATTATGAGCAGCATCAGTTTTCGTAGCAGCCGCCCTGACGGTTGGACCCTTCCCCGCCCGCATCGCGATGCAAGCCTGCGTTTTCGTGCGCATGGTCCGATTCAGCCGATGACCCAGCCAAGCCTGCTTGCCCGGCTTTTCGGCAAGCGGTGAACCAGAAGAATTAGCCAGGTAGTTTCGGAGCTAAAAAAGAAGGCCGGTCACACCAATGACCGGCCTCTTTTGTGTTGGACATCCCTCAGTATTCTTCCGGCTCTTCAGGAGTTTCGGCCAGGTGATCCTCCCCAGCTGTCTTGTTTCCCTTGGCCAGTTGGAACACCACGCCCGAAAGCAGCGCGAGCGCCAGCAGGTTGGGCAGGGCCATCGCCGCATTGGCAATATCGCCCAGGCGCCACACCAGTGTCAGATCCTGCGAACTGCCGATGTAGATCACCACGCACCACAGCACGCGCCAGATCATGTGTAGCACCTTCTCGCCGCCGCGCGTCGAACCCGGAACGCGGTCATACAGGAAGGTAATCGCCCGCTCGCCGTAATAGGACCAGGTCAGCAGGGTGGTGAACACAAACAGGATCAGCGCGACACTTGCGATCATGGTTCCAATCGGGATGGCGGCGATTTGGAACGGAAATGCCGCGGCAAATGCACCCGATGTCATCGCGAAGCCTTGCAGGTCCGAATTCCATGCATGGGGTACTGCCAGTCCCCCGCCGGTGAAATCACCCTTGACCGTCAGAATAACCAGCGCGGTCATGGTGCAGATCACGATCGTATCGATGAATGTCCCCAGCATCGCCATGCGGCCCTGCTGTTCGGGATCGTTGGTTTGTGCCACGGCATGGGCAATCGGGGTGGAACCCTGGCCTGCCTCGTTGGAAAACAGGCCGCGCGCCACGCCGGCGCGGATCGCCAGCATGATGGCCGCACCGATAAATCCGCCGGTCGCTGCCTGCGGATTGAATGCCCCATAGAAAATCAGGCCGAATGTTGCCGGCAGATCGGCGAAATTGAGGATCAAGGCCACTATGGCCATCACGATATACGCCGCCGCCATGAACGGGACGACTTTTTCCGCCACATTGCCGATGGATTTGATTCCGCCGATAATGACCACGAAAACCAGCAGCGCCACGATTGCGCCGCCGATCGATTCCTCGATGCCGAACAATTCGTTCAGACCATCGGCCACGGCATTGGCCTGGATTGAATTGCCGGTAACCAGCGCGGAAAACAGGGTGCCGAGACAGAACACGACCGCCAGCCAGGTCCATTTCTTGCCCAGCCCGATCATGATGTAGCTCATCGGGCCGCCGCGATAGACGCCATCCGAAGTTTTTTCGCGGTATCGAATGGCCAGCGAGCCTTCGGCAAAGGCGAGCGCCATACCGACCAGCGCGGTGATCCACATCCAGAATATCGCGCCCGGTCCGCCCAGCGCAATCGCGGTGGCCACCCCCGCCAGATTGCCGGTGCCGACCTGCCCGGATAAGGCAGTCGATAGTGCTGCAAATGGGGAAATCTCACCGGCGCCAGAGCTTTTGCGGCCCTTGAACAATCCGGCAAAGGCACTGCCCAGCTTGACGATGGGGTAAAAACGCAGCCCGATCATCACCCATAGGCCCACGCCCAGAAGAATCAGGGTCATCGGGGGAATGGGCTGGCCGGCAATGGATAGCCAGCCCAGCGGTTCACCGTTCCACGTACCGCCCCAGATAAAATCGGATACATTCGTGACCTGGTCGATCAAGCTTGTCGACGCGGTTGCATTTGCGACCATTGTTGGCTTTCCCTCACACACCCTGAAAGCATGGCACGCTAATGCGGGCAGTCCGGTGTGACCACCCCCAAGTTTCATTCGTAACCAGAAGAATGGCATCAGATCTGCTTGCTCTTGCGTTTGGCGCCTCTCCCGCCTAAGTGGGCGCTGTCTTCCGACATTAGTTGGTGTTACAGCCCCTCCCGGACTTGAACCGGGGCGGCAATAACCCCATCCCGTAAGACAGGTATTTTTCGAGTTTAACAGCAAGAGCGCGAGCAAATGGCCAAGAACAGCCCCGGGCAATTCTTCAACCAGGTGAAAGCCGAAGCCAGCAAGGTAGTATGGCCCTCCCGGCAGGAAACCGTGACCACGGCGATTTTCGTCGGGATCATGATGGTGATCATGTCGCTGTTCTTCCTCGGCGTCGATTCGATTTTCGGCGCGGCGGTTCGCTGGCTGCTTACTCTGGCTTAATCTTCCGGGCCGGTCTGGTGCCGGCACATATTTTCTAAACGGGATATAACATGGCTCGCTGGTACATCATCCACGCCTATTCGGGTTTCGAGAACAAGGTTCGCGAAGCAATCATTTCCGAAGCCGAACGGCTCGGCCTGTCCGAAGCGGTGGAGGAAGTCGAAGTGCCGACCGAAACCATTACCGAGGTAAAGCGCGGCAAGAAGGTTCAGGTCGAACGCAAGTTCATGCCCGGTTACGTGCTGGCCAAACTGACCATGACCGATGATGTCTATCATTTGGTGAAAAACACCCCGAAAGTCACCGGTTTCCTCGGCTCCAACAACAAGCCGCAGCCGATTACCGACAAGGAAGCCGCGCGTTACTTCGGCGGCATGGAAGAAGCCAAATCTTCCCCCAAGAAGCAGGTCAGCGTCGAATACGAAATTGGCGATTCGGTCAAAGTACTCGACGGGCCATTCGCCAGCTTTACCGGCGTGGTGGAAGAACTCGATTTCGATAAGAACAAGGTCAAGGTCAGCGTTTCCATCTTCGGCCGCGCGACACCGGTCGAACTGGATTTCGAACAGGTCGAACTGGCGAAGTGAGGCGGCTCGGGGCTATTTGTCCTGATCCATCCAGTCCAACGCACCCGAAAAGGCCGCGAGCAGGTTTTCGAACGGGCCGGAATCGTCGGTCAAGCCCCCAATGGCGGGTGCCGGGGGGGTGTCAGCTGCTTTCCTCGGCTACCATAGAAAGCGCTGGGGCGTAGCAAGCGCCGGGCGGGCAACGCTTCCAACGCTGCCCCTCAGTAAACGCTGCGCGCGGCGGTGGTGCCTTTCGTTTCGAGCGCAAAGCGCGGATCAACCTCTAGCCCTCTATCCGCGATATGGCGCGCCACAAGTTCGCCCACCGCCGGTCCGTGCTTGAAACCGTGGCCCGAACCGCCGCCCACCAGCCAGACAGTGTCATGGCCGGGCAGGCGGTCGATCAGGAAATCGCCGTTCGAGGAATTCTCGTACTGGCAAACGCGCCCGTGAATCAGCGGGGCATCGGCCAGATCAGGAAAGCGCCGGGCGAGAAATTCGCGTGCCTGTTCGATCATCGCCGGTGACAACCTCCGGTCTTGACTATCGGGATCGACCTCCGGCCCGTGCCGGTCGAACGCCATCTTGAAGCCCTGGCCTTCCAGATCGGGAATCCCGTAAGCCAGATCGCCTTCGTTGTTGTCAGCCCACACCGGCAGCGCCGGCGGGGCAAAGCGCATGTCACCGGATGCGCTGCCGAAATGGAGAATTTCCTGACGGGTGGGGATGATCCGGCCGCCCAGCACATCGGGGAACAGCTTTCCCAGCCACGGCCCGCAGGCATAGACGACATGGCGCGCGGTGACGCCATTTGCTACCAGATAGCTGCCTTCGCTGGTTTTGACAGGCGGCCCGGCCTTGGCGATCACCAGTGGCGCACCCGTTTCGCGGATCAGTGTCTGCACCGCCCGGCCCGCGATCAGCGCGCCGGTTTCCAGCTCGACAAAGCCTTCCTCGCCATCGGCAAAGCGCATTTGCGGATAGCGTTGGCGCAGCGCCGCAGCATCGCCGCGCCAATATGTGTGCCCATGGGCATCGAGCCATTCGATACTTTGGCGCATATAGGCATCGCCCGGCGGGGAGAACCACAGCACTCCGATATTGTGGAACACCGGCAGCGCGCAGCGCGCCGATAGCGCCTGCCAGTGCGGCAGCGAGCGCGCGGCCATCTGCGAATAGATCGTGTTCGCGCCATAGCTCATCCGCGTAACTCTACTCTCGCCCGCAGAAGATGCGCGGGCATTGGCGGGGCCATACTGGTCAATCAGTGCCACCCGGTATCCGGCTTTCGCCAGCATCCACGCGCTCCACGCGCCGAACACGCCGGTGCCGACCACTGCAACGTCGAATTGGCCGCCCGATGCCGTTTGCGCGCGCGATGCGCCGGCGGCCGCCATCGCCGTCCCAACCATCGCCGTTCCCGCCAACTTCAATCCCTCGCGGCGCGTAACTCCCTTGGTCATAGTGCGTTTCCCTCAATGCTGCCCTGCAGGTTAGAATTATGCCGGGCGGCGTCAAGCCAGGGGCTGCCACACGGGCCTTGCATTCCCCGCCTCATCCGCTAAGAGCGCGCCTTCCCGATCTGCCGATCAGGATACCAATGCGGGAGGCGAGATTATCTCGTCGTTTGACCGCTTAACATGAGTCCTTCGGACCGCTCATCCTGAGTGTGCCGAAGGACGACAGTGTGAAAGGAGGCCTACCCATGGCCAAGAAAATTGAAGCCTATATCAAATTGCAAGTGCCTGCGGGCGCTGCAAACCCGTCCCCGCCAATCGGCCCTGCGCTGGGTCAGCGCGGCGTGAACATCATGGAATTCTGCAAGGCGTTCAACGCCGCATCGCAGGAAATGGAAAAGGGCGCTCCGATCCCGACGGTGATCACCGTCTATGCGGACCGTTCGTTCACTTTCGTCACCAAGACCCCGCCTGCCAGCTATCTTTTGAAGAAAGCTGCGAAGCTGAAATCCGGCTCGAAAGAGCCGGGCAAGATTTCCGCCGGAACGATCAAGCGTTCGCAGGTCCGTGAAATCGCCGAAGCGAAGATGGCCGATCTCAATGCAAATGATCTCGACCAGGCAACCCTGATCATCGAAGGCTCCGCGCGTTCGATGGGTCTCGAAGTGGTGGAGGGCTGAGAACATGGCTAAACTGACCAAGACACAGAAGCTGCGGATCGAAAAGCTCGACCCGGAAGCCATCTATAATTTCGACGACGCACTGAAGACGCTGCGTGAACATTCCAAGAAGAAGTTCGACGAGACTATCGAAGTCGCGATGAACCTCGGCGTCGACCCGCGTCATGCAGACCAGATGGTTCGCGGCATGGTGTCGCTGCCTTCAGGTACCGGCAAGGACGTTAAGGTTGCGGTTTTTGCCCGCGGCGAAAATGCCGACAAGGCATTGGCTGCCGGCGCTGACAAGGTCGGCGCGGAAGATCTGATGGAAGACATGCAGGCTGGCAATCTCGATTATGACCGCGTGATTGCCACGCCGGACATGATGGGCGTGGTCGGACGCCTGGGCAAAGTGCTGGGTCCCAAGGGCCTGATGCCGAACCCGAAACTGGGCACCGTGACCCAGAATGTCGAGCAGGCAGTCAAGGACGCCAAGGGCGGCCAGGTTGAGTTCCGCGTGGAAAAGCAGGGCATCATCCATTCTGGGATCGGCAAGATGTCCTTCTCCGACGATCAGCTGAAAGCGAACTTCCTTGCCTTCACCAGCGCGATTGCGCGGGCCAAGCCTTCGGGCGCAAAGGGCAAATACATCCAGAAGGTCTCGCTGACCTCGTCGATGGGCCCCGGTCTGAAGATCGACAACGCGGGTATCGAAGGGGCGTAACGCGGTTAGCCTCAAGCGCCGGTCCGGAAGAACTGGGCAGGACGAAAATCAGGGCCGGAGGGGGGAAACCTCTCCGGCCTTTTTATGTGCGGCGCAGAGCCTGCCGGATTCTCGATAGTGCGCCGAAGCTTGAAAGAAGGACCTTTGCGCCTGCTACCGCGGCATCGAATATTTTCAGCGATGCCAGTAGCAAGCGGTGGCCCGGCGTGGCTCTCAGCAAGAAAAAGGAACAGGCATCCATCGACCGGTTCGCGAACATCGCCTTGTGCGGCCCGTCACCTTCGGTGAAATCAAAAAAGCGATAGCGCCTTTCCGCGAACAATTGTTCCAGCGCGTGCAATTGCAGAACTGTGCCGGGCGACAGGCGGCGATATTCCGCGTCATAGCCCAAATGGGCATAAATCACCGATGTTCCCATTACCGGCAGGTACAAATAGCTGATCGGGATCCCGCGAAAAAACAGCAGGTAACAACGCAGATTATCCTGCGCGGCCAGCTCCATCATTTCGCTTCGGGCGGCGTCATCCTCCGGCAGCCCGGCATCCAGCATCCGCGCCTGATAGGTCCGGCGCGAAAGCGGGAGGGCAAGATCGAGGAATTCGGAGATTTCAGCGGGAGTGCGGAATTCGCTAATCTCCACATTGCCGCCCCCAACTTGGGCGGCTTCGCTCTCCAGCTTGCGTGCCTTTCGCCGTAGGGTTGACCGGGTCTTGCCGGAAAAATGGTCCAGATAGCTTTGGAAATCGCCGGTCATGTCGATGAAGTGACGCGGATAATCGTGCCGCCCGCCGATTATATATCCAGGAGCCATGGCGCGGATCAGTTCGACGCTGTCCTGCGGCGCGGAGAAAATGCGGTAGCCATCAGCCTTGTCCTTCAGGGGCGGCAAGTCCGGCAGTGAACCATCCGCCAATTCCTCCAGCGAGAAGCTGACTTTGTGCAGGGCCTTGGGCACGGCCAACACCTGCCGCGATCCAATAATGAACTTGACCGGGAACAAGCTTCCCGGCGCAGGCCGAGCCTGTTCAACCGCCGACACTGATCGATCCCCTTTTGCTCCGCCTATACCTAACGCGGTGAAGTTAAGATCAAATTGTCGCGGTGGAACGCCGCAAACCCAGATTATGGCACGCCATCGACTTCTGCCGATCGGTGATTGTCGGCAGGGTTATCTGGTGGTTCGCGCATGAGATGAAATCCTCCAGCACGCGATAGCAAGGCTGCTGGCTGTCAAATCCCGCCTGGCGTGAAATCCCATCCGCGTGTTCCCAGGCCTTCGCAAACTGCGGCGACGCAGCTTGCCAGGGCTTCCGCTTCGGTCGAGCGGATCACGAAATTTGCACCGACCCGGCCATCACGGAAGAATGGATAGCTGCCGATCTGGCACCCTTCATGCGCCAGTTCGGCTGCGCGTAGCAGCTCAGCCACTTCGCTTTCGGGAACCCAGCAGCCGATCGTTTCGGACAGCAACCTCGCGCCGCCTTCCAGTGTTCCGGTAAGTGCATCGAGCATTCCGGCGGTAATATGCGGCACCCCGGCCATCAGGAACACATTGCCGATCTTGATACCCGGCGCGCCCGACATGCGGTTGGGGATCAGCTCTGCCCCCTCAGGCACGCGGGCCATGCGCAGGCGGCCTTCATTGATCCCGCCCTTGTCGGCATAATATCGTTCAAGGATTGCCCGGGCTTCGGGATGGATGATTACCGGTACGCCCAGCGCCTGCGCCACGGCGTCCACGGTGATATCATCATGGGTCGGGCCGATCCCGCCGGTGGTGAACAGATAATCATAGGATGTGCGCAGAGTGTTGACCGCTTCCACGATCCGGTCCTGCACGTCGGCAACCACGCGCACTTCGGTCAGGCGGATGCCCTGCACCTGAAGCCAGCTGGCGACCTGCGCGATATTCTTGTCATGGGTCCGGCCGGACAGAATCTCGTCACCGATGATGACGAGACCGGCGGTGTAGATGCGCCCGTTGTTGATATTGGTCATGACAGGATCGTTAGGCGATCTGGCGGTGAAGGTGAAGCCGTCACTCGGCCGCCTGTAATACGTCTGGTGCTTTGGCGGTCCGGGGCCGCGACTTGCGCAAGGCAAGGATCCCGTCTTCGACATCTGCACTGCGCATCAGCTTGCGATCGGTGACATATTCCTGATTGAGCCGCCACGGATAGCCAACCGCGCTCTTGGGCATGATATCTATCGAACGCTGGATATAGCCGGAGGAGAAATCGAAGATATTGTCTTCCACCAGTCCGTGGTTTTCCGGCAGTACCGGAACCGCAATATCCACCCCGGCCGCCTCCATGCGGTTGAGCACCCGGCAGATATATTCCGAGTTGATATCCGCGCGCAGGGTCCAGCTGGCGTTGAGATAACCGAACACCACCGCCAGATTGGGCAGGTTGGAGAACATGCAGCCCTTGTAATAAAACCGCTCGCTGAAATCGACCGGTGTACCGCCCTGACTGATCGCGATTTTCCCCGCCACGGCAAGTTGCAGGCCGGTGGCGGTAATGATGATGTCAGCCGGAATATTCTCACCCGATTCCAGTTCCACCCCGGTTTGCGTGAAACGGGCAATCCGCCCGGTCACGATGCGCGCCTTGCCAGCTTTCATCGCTTCGAACAGATCGGCATCGGGCACCAGGCACAGGCGCTGGTCCCACGGATCATAGGGCGGGGTAAAGCTGGCTTCATCGTAATCGGGACCGAGCGCCTTTTCGATGGCGTCCTTCAGCGCTTTTTTAACCTTGTCAGGTTTGTTGCGGGCCAGTTTGAAGGAAAAGTCCTGCATCCGCACGTTTTTCCAGCGGGTAATCCTGTAGGCCAGTTTTTCTGGCAGGATTCTGCGCAGGAAATTGGCCAGCGCATCCTTTGCCGGGCGGGAGAACATCCAGGTCGGCGTGCGCTGCAACATCGTCACAAGTTCGGCCTTGTCCGCCATCGAAGGGACGATGGTGACCGCCGTTGCACCCGAACCGATCACGAGCACTCGCTTGCCGGTATAGTCCAGATCCTCTGGCCAGAATTGAGGATGTATCACCTGGCCCTTGAATTCACCGGTATCGAAACCGGCATCATAGGGCTGATCATAATCGTAATAGCCGGAACCCAGATAGATGAAATTGGCAGTCAGCGTACTTTGCCGGCCATCGGCAAGTTCTGCCGTGACGTGCCAGCGCGCCTCGGCCTCGTGCCAGTCAGCCGACAGGACTTTGTGATTGGTGCGGATATGGCGGCGAATACCGCGTTCATCGGCGATGCGATTGAGATAGTCGAGAATCGCCGGGCCATCGGCGATGCTTTTTTCGTGTTTCCACGGCTCGAATACGAAGCCCAGCGTGTGCATGTCGCTGTCGGAACGGATACCGGGGTAGCGGAACAGATCCCACGTACCGCCCAGATTCTGCCGCTGTTCCAGAATGGTATAGGACCGGTTCGGGCATAGCATTTCCATATGCGCTGCCATGCCTATGCCGGAAATGCCGGCGCCAACAATCAGGACATCGAAATCGGTCGGGGTGGCGGTCACTGGCTTCTCTCCTACTGACACCGATGTAAGCACATGCGCGGTGTCAAAGCCAGTTCTTGTTTGCAACCTTGCTGCGCTGCTCAGGCATGCCCATTGAAACCAGCAGTCCGGTCTCGTCCTGAAGGGCGCGGAAATCATCCTTGCCGGCCATGCCGCGCCAATTCGCCAGGATCAGCGATTGCGCGACTGCGCCGCCCAAAGTGGTGCCGGGACCAGTGACGATGAACAGATCGGGCGCGAATTCCCGCGCGGCTACTTCCACGGCGCGGGTGAAGTCATAGGTCTGGGTAACCTGCGCTCCCAGGGTGTAATCATATAACGCAGGCAGGTCACTGGCGTGCGGCCACCAGATCGCCCCGCGCCCGTCGATCATCGGCACGGCCGGCTGGCCGAATAGATCGGCTGCCAGCATTTCGCGCCCGCGCTGCGCAACCGGTGCCTGCAGATCGGTATGGAATGCAGCATGATTGCCCAGCCGCATCGGGAAACGGCCCTGGACCGTTTCTGCCTCCGCCTCGAATGCCGCCAGTCCTGCCGCGTTACCTGCCAGCACCAGCATCCCGCCGAGCGCGATCGACAGCCGCAGCACATGGCCCGCGCGCCGGTCGATATCGTCCACCAACGCCAGCAAGGCATTGCGCCGCACAGGATCGGGGCGCCAATCGTCGCCGAGGAACGGATAGACCAGCTGCCCCCCGATCAGCGCTTCCTGCATCAGCGTGCCCATGGTGTTCGCGACCTTGAAGCCATTTTCCGGCGACAGCGCGCCTGCGCAGGCAAGGGCGGAATACCAACCCATCGAATTGCCGGTGACCGCAACCACTTCGATCTGATCCCGGTTGATGCCGAGATAATCGCCCAGCGTGGCCGCAAAGATCAGGCCGGAGGCATTATCGCCGCGCGTGTGCTTGATGCCGGAAAATCGTTCTGTACTGTCGAGTTCGCTCAGCGTTTCCTGATCTGCGGCGGCGCGCTGTGCATCGAATTTGGCGAGCAACGCCGCGTCGGGGAAATACCGCCCCAGATAGCCCAGTTCGGCCTTGTTATAGGTTCCCCGGCCAGGACAGATGACGACCGCCGTTTTCATCGCGTCGCCTCCACCAATTGCCGCGCAGCGCCGATAATCTGCTCCGCCGATGGCATGGTGGCCGCATAGGCCGGGCCGGTGGGGATGAAGCTGTCCCTTGCGCTGATCCGGGCGAAAGGGCGTTTGGCGGGGTCTTTTTCGGCAAAGATGGTCATCAGCGCATCGGCGATCCCGCCACCGGCCCGTGTTTCATCCACGATCAGGACATGACGGCAGTCCCCAGTCGCGGCGAGCAAGGCTTCTTCGGGCAGGGGCGACAGCCAGTTCAGATCGACCACCCGGGCGGAAATGCCTTCCGCCCCCAGCACCCGCTGCGCCTGATGCGAAAGATAGGCCCCGTTGGCGAAACTGATGATCGCGAGGTCTTCCCCGCTGCCAGTAGTGGTAACCTCGCCCAGAGCGATCCGTTCGCCCGCCGCAGGATATGTACCCAGCCAGCCGCCATCGCCCGCGGCGTGAAGATCTCGCATCCCGTACAGCGCAATCGGCTCGAGGAACACCACCAGCCGCTGTTCTTCGCGCGCCAGCCGCACGCATTCGCGCAGCAACCGCACGGCATTGGGCCCATCGGACGGACAGGCCAGGATCAGCCCCGGAATATCGCGCAGCACCGCAACCGAATTGTCGTTGTGGAAATGCCCACCGAACCCCTTCTGATAGCCCAGTCCGGCGATCCGCAGCACCATCGGGTTGGTATATTGGCCATTGGAAAAAAACGGCAGCGTCGCTGCTTCGCCGCGGAGTTGGTCTTCGGCGTTGTGAAGATAGGCGAGAAACTGGATTTCCGGAATTGGCAGCAGCCCGTTCTGCGCCATGCCCAGCGCCAGGCCGAGGATGGATTGTTCGTCCAGCAGCGTATCGATCATCCGCGCCCGTCCGAACCGCTGGCTGAGTTTTTGGGTGACCCCGTAAACCCCGCCCTTGCGGCCGATATCCTCCCCCATCATCACGATCTCGGGGTGGTCGAGCATCAAGTCGGTCAGCGCGAAATTGATGAGGCGGGACATGATCTGGGGCTCGCTGGCGGCCTTCAGATCGCTGCCGAATACTGCCGCGCGTTCCTCTGGCGCGGTCCCGTTGGTGGGGGCGTGGTCGCGGCGCGGCGGGATGATGCTGGCCATGACCTCATCGGCGGCCTGCAATCTGGGGCGGGTGATAGCCTGGTCCGACACGCGCTCGACACGCGCACAGGTGCTGCGGTAGATTGCCAGCGCCTGATCCGGTTCCAGCGCACCGGCGGCATCCAGCAGGCGCACCGAATGAAGCAGTGGATCGTTCGCTTCCTCCGCCTCTACCTCGGATTTTGTCAGATAGGTGGTGGGCACGTCCGCACCCGCATGGCCGTATAGCCGGATCGTGCGGATATGCAGGAAGGCGGGCTTGCGGCGGGTGCGGACGAAATCCGCTGCCTCGGCGGCTACGCGGAACGTCTCGTAAATGTCCAGCCCGTCGCAATGGAAGTATCGGAGGCCCGGCCGGTGGGCGAAGCTGGCCGCGATCCAGCCATCGGGTGTTTTGGTGGAAATGCCGATGCCATTATCCTCGCACACGAACAGCAGTGGCAGCGGGACTTTCTGGAACGCGGTCCAGCAGGCGGTGTTGATCGCGCCCTGCGCGGTGGAATGATTGGCGGAAGCATCGCCGAACGAACAAAGCACAATCGCGTCGTCGGGCAGGACTTGATGTTCGGGCCGGATACGCCGCGCTAGACCCACCGAATAGGCCGCGCCGACCGCCTTGGGCAAATGGCTGGCGATGGTGGATGTCTGCGGCGGGATGCTCAGCGCTTTGGAGCCGAGCACCTTGTGCCGCCCGCCCGAAATCGGGTCTTCGCTGGAACAGGCGAAGGACAGCAGCATGTCGCATGCGATTGTCTGGCCCGCAACCTGGTTTGCACGCTGGATCTGGAAGGCGGCGTCACGGTAATGGAGGAACGCCATGTCGGTGGGGCGCAGTGCCGCTGCAACAGCTGCCATCCCTTCATGACCCGATGAACCGATGGTATAAAATCCCTGTCCTGCCGCCTGCATCGCCCGGCTGGTGCGGTCGAGTGCGCGCGTAAGGCAGCCGGAACGGTAGATCGACACCGCCAGTTCGGGCGGTAGTGGGCCACCGGCAATGTTGCCTGCCGGCAGGTCGCCCGATGCCACACGGCGCAGGAAATTGTCGTGAACGATTGCTGCGCGGTCCATGCTGTGCCTTCTGGTATCCTTTGAAACCGGGTTCAGATACGCGCGATAGGCGTTCCAAGTGGTTCTGTCAGGTCAAATTGAGATCGCAAAACAACAACGAAGTGACTCAATTCGCGCAAAATCGATCTCTGTTGTTGGGATTTGGGCAAACGGCTGGTAGGCGCTGCGCCATGCTTGGAATCAACGGAATCACTGTGCGGCTTGGCGGCCGGACCATACTTGATCGCGCGACTGCCTCGGTACCTCCGGGCGGGCGCGTGGGGCTGATCGGCCGCAACGGGGCGGGCAAGTCCACCTTGATGAAAGTGATGATCGGCAGTCTCGATCCTGACGAAGGCACGATCGACATGCCCAAGTCCACCCGGCTTGGCTATATTGCGCAGGATGCCCCAACCGGCACATCGACGCCCGCCGAAACCGTGCTGGCGGCGGATGTCGAACGCGCCGAATTGATGGACGAGTCCGAAACCTGTACCGATCCGCACCGGCTGGGTGATATCCACGAACGCTTGCTGGCGATCGATGCCTATAGCGCCCCGTCGCGCGCCGCCCGTATCCTGACCGGGCTGGGTTTTGACGAGGATATGCAGAACCAGCCACTCGACAGTTTTTCCGGCGGGTGGAAAATGCGTGTGGCGCTGGCGGCACTGCTCTATTCCGCGCCCGATGTGCTGCTGCTGGATGAACCGTCCAACCACCTCGATCTGGAAGCGACGCTGTGGCTGGAAAACTTCCTCAAGAGCTATCCCGCTACGGTGGTGGTGATCAGCCACGAACGCGACCTGCTCAACAATGTGGTCGACAATATCCTGCATCTTCAAGGCGGCAAGCTGACGCTGTATCCTGGCGGATATGACAGTTTCGAACGCCAGCGGGCCGAACGCGCAGCACAATTGGCTGCCGCCAAGGCATCGCAGGATGCCCAGCGCGCCCGCCTGCAGGATTACGTTGCCCGCAACAGCGCGCGTGCCTCCACCGCCAAGCAGGCGCAATCACGCGCCAAGATGCTGGCCAAGATGCAGCCGATTGCCGCGCTGATGGAAGATCCATCGCTCAGTTTCAATTTCCCCAATCCGGCGGAACTAAAGCCGCCGTTGATTACGCTCGATCTGGCATCGGTTGGCTATGCCGAAGACACTCCGATCCTCAAGCGGCTCAACCTGCGGATCGACCCGGACGACCGGATCGCATTGCTTGGGCGCAATGGTAACGGCAAGACCACGCTGGCCCGCCTGCTGGCTGCGCAATTGCTGCCAATGGAAGGCGAGATGAACGCCAGCGGCAAGATGCAGGTCGGTTACTTCACCCAATATCAGGTGGAAGAACTGGCCAGCGATGCCACCCCGCTGGAACATATGGGCCGGGTGATGAAGGGCAAGACGCCTGGTGCCGTCCGTGCGCAATTGGGCCGCTTCGGGTTTTCGGGAGACCGCGCCACGCAGCTGGTGGCCAAGCTTTCGGGCGGCGAGCGCGCCCGCTTGGCGCTGGCGCTGATCACCCGCGATGCGCCGCATCTGCTGATCCTGGACGAACCGACCAACCACCTCGACGTGGATGCGCGCGAGGCGCTGGTGCAGGCGCTGAATGATTATGAAGGCGCGGTTATCCTGATCAGCCATGACCGGCATATGGTGGAATTGACCGCAGACCGCCTGGTTCTGGTCGATGGCGGAACGGCGGCGGAATATTCCGGCAGCATGGAAGATTACATCGACTTCGTGCTCGGGCGCAATCAGCCGAAGGGCGATGACAGGGAAAAGGGCGGCGGCACCAAGATTCAGAAGAAGGATCGCAAGGCTGCAGCGAAAGAGCGGGAGGCCGCGCGGGCTGTCAAAACCAAGCTAACCGCCGTCGAAAAGGAAGTCTCAAAGCTGGAAGCGCAATGTTCTGCACTGGACCGTGCGATGTTCGAACCCGCCAGTGCCGCCCCGGAGTTCGCGAAAATGTCCATGGGCGAACTGTCCCAGCGGCGCGGGCAGTTGGGCAGCGATCTGGAGAAGAAAGAAGCCGAGTGGCTGGTGCTCAGCGAGCAAATTGGCGCTGGCTAGATTTCAGCCGGGCGGTAAGGTGGCAGGGCAATCAAGCCATTTCATCTGACGCAGGATTTTTACAAACGGCCCGTACCATGACAGCATTGTTCCGCCTGATCCCATTCGGCCTCGCTGCCGCCGCCCTGGCATCCTGCCAGACAGTGCCCGGCCCGTCCGCCGGGTCCCAATCGGCTGCTCAGGCAGGGGTCGCGGGAAAAGCGCGATGCCGCAGTTCAGCCTTTATGGTGGATGCGGATTTCGAAGGGGGCAATTTCGCGTCCTGCGTGTTTGAGGCACCGGCCCATGTAATCGTCCGGATCGAGCCTGAAGACGAGCCGCCCATCAATTGCAGTCCATGGTACGCAATGCGGCTGGCACCGCTGGATTCTGGCGGAAAGCCGCAAACGCTGACCATCGATTTGACCTATACCGAATGCGGGCACCGTTATTGGCCCAAGATCAGCGATGATGGCAGGAACTGGCGCAGGCTTCCGGAAGACAAGGTGCAGATCGCCGAGGTAGGCGGCATGCGCCAGGCAAGTCTGACCATCGATCTGGCGGATGGCCCGCTGTGGCTGTCAGGTCAGGAGAGCATTCAGCCCGGCGACTATGCCGAGTGGCTCGGCGGTTTCGCGCGGTCACCGGCGGCAACCCTCTGGATCCTGGGGAAATCGGCACAGGGCCGCGACATTCCAGCCATGACGATCACCGCCCCCGGCTCAAGCCCGGTCGAACAGATCGTCCTGATTGGCCGCCAGCACCCGCCGGAGGTTTCCGGTGCCGTCGCGATGCAGGCCTTCGTTGATGAGATGCTGTCGGCTACCTCGCTGGCAACCCGTTTTCGCGGCAGGTTCGCGGTGACCGTGGTGCCGATGCTCAATCCTGATGGCGTTGTCTTGGGGTATTGGCGGCACGGCACCGGGGGGCTCGATCTCAATCGGGACTGGGGGCCGTTCTCCCAGCCGGAAACCCGGTTGATGCAGGATTTGCTGAAAAAGCTGGACGATCAGCCGGACAGGCACTTGCGGTTGTTCCTCGATTTCCATTCCACACAGAAGGATGTCTTCTACACCATTCCCGACAATCTTCCGACGGATCCGGCGATGTTCACGGACGCATGGCTGACCAATTTGCAAAGCCGCATGCCGGATTATGAGGTTCATCGCGATCC
>JBGSJO010000045.1:0-23011 GCA_041741895.1 Pontixanthobacter sp. | reverse complement strand
GGGCGGGATCCGCAATGCTGGCGGAGCCGGCGGCGGAATTGTCGGCTGGGTCTGAATCTGCGGCGGCCGGACCGCAATACTGATCGGTGGCGGCGGCGCTACTGGCGGCGGCGGCGCACGATCTTCTTCCGGCGGTGGCGGCTCATCCTCTGGCTCTGGTTCCGGCGGTTCTTCGATATCAACCGTCGTCACACGCTCAATCGCCTTGGTCACCGCTTCATAGGCGAGACCAGTGATCAGCGCGTAGCCCAGGGCCACATGGATCAACCCCACAATGATCAGAGCGATAATTCGGTTACCGCTCATCTGTTGGTCAGCGTAGGCCATTCAGTCGCATCACTCCATAGTCTGAGGTTAGGCAAAGGAGCCTAACCCAACGGCTCAGGTCAGAGTCCCCCTCTGCCAGAGCATAATCATAGCTGTCCACCCTCTAAGGCCAAACGAAATCGATTGCCTGCATGGCCACCGGACCCTGTTTGGCCCGGTATGGGCCTGATTGAACCTGTCTTATTGGTTTTGTCCAATCGCTTTGTTGCATTAGCTGCGAAGGGCACCCCAAGCAAACGCTTTGTCGGTTAACGGTGAATTCACCGCAATTCTGATCAAACCATCACGCTGCGATTCGATTTTTTGCTGCACAATGATCGAGGTAATAAACAGATAATGCCCTATATTTTCAAAGCCCTGTGTGGAGCCATCTGCGCCGCTTCGATCACTCTGGTGCCCGGGGAGAGCATTTCGGCTCAAGGCGCGCCGACAATACGCGAATCGACGTATGCCGATCTGGCGGACCTGGCAGACGCCGCAAATCTGGTCCTGCGGGTAAAGATTCGCAAGCAAGCCGAAGTGGAGGCAGAAAGGGCTCCGGGGCTGGCACCCGGCTACGCCCGTCTTTATATAGAGGCCGACACGGCCGCTTTGCTGGCGGGCAATTCGCCAGTCGGCGAATCGGTGAATTACCTGGTGGATGTTCCGCGCGATGCAAAAGGCCGCGCGCCCAAGTTGAAAAAGCAGGAAATGATCTTGTTTGCGCGGGCAGTTCCTGGCCGGACGGCCCAGGTCCAGCTGGTCGGCCAAGGCGCGCAAATGAGCTGGAGCCCGGAACTCGAAGGGCGCTTACGCCCGATCCTCGCGGCGCTCGTCGCCCCCGATTCGCCGCCGGTTATCACCGGGGTACGCGACGCATTGTCAGTCGAGGGCAATCTGGTCGGCGAATCGGAAACCCAGATGTTCCTTGCAACCAGAGATGGCAGTCCGGTTTCAATCACCGTAATTCGCCGACCGGGCCAGATGCCGGTGTGGGGCGTATCCTTCACGGAAATTGTCGATCAGGCTGCCGTGCCCCCGCAGGCCGATACACTCGCCTGGTACCGGCTGGCATGTTTCCTGCCGCAAAACTTGCCAGGCAAAGCGAATCTTTCCCGCGATACGCAATCGCGTGCGCAGGCTGCGGAGGATTATCGCTACATGATGACCCAGTTGGGGCCGTGCCCCCGTGATCGAACCTAGCCAGTCCTTTACAGGCGATCGGACGGGGCCGGCGCGTGAAGACTTGCGCAATCGTGCCCGCCTGCGCACAGGGCGTGTCCTGAACTTGCAGGAACGATCAACAGGATACGAATTGAACCATGGCACAGGACCATCACCCCTCGGCTCAGGCGTCAGCCACCCCCCCGCTGCGGATCGCACTGGCGGGCGTTGGTACCGTTGGCGCGGGAATGATCCGCCTGCTGGACACCAACGCCGATATCGTGCGGGCCCGCGCCGGACGCGAATTGCAGATCGTGGCGGTGAGCGCACGGGATCGCGCAAAAAATCGCGGCGTGGACCTGGGTCGGTTCGCCTGGGAAGACGATATGACCGCGATGGCTGCCCGCAGCGATGTCGATGTGGTTGTGGAGCTGGTCGGCGGATCGGATGGCCCGGCGCTGACACTGGCGCGCAATACGATTGCCGCCGGGAAAGCGATCGTTACTGCCAACAAGGCGATGATCGCCCATCACGGCATGGAATTGGCCAAAGCTGCCGAGGCGGCCCAGGTTCCGCTCAAATTCGAAGCCGCGGTTGCCGGCGGAATTCCGGTGGTGAAGGGCCTGCGCGAAGGGACTGCGGCAAATGCGATCGAGCGGATTTACGGCATCCTCAACGGAACTTCCAATTACATCCTGTCGACCATGGAAGCGACCGGTGCCGATTTTTCAGATGTTCTGGCTGAGGCTCAGGCGAAGGGTTATGCGGAAGCAGACCCGACCTTTGATGTCGAAGGGATCGATGCGGCGCATAAATTATCGATTCTCGCCGGGATCGCGTTCGGGGCCTGCATCGATTTCGACAATGTCGATTGCGAAGGTATCACCAATGTTCGCGCTGCCGATATCGCGCAGGCCGACGCACTGGGCTATGTCATTCGCCTGATCGGGATGGCCGATGTCGAGCTGGGTGAGTTTGATTTGGGAGGTGGCGGCTCGCAGCGCCTGCTCCAGTGGGTCAAGCCGTGCCTCGTGCCCAAGGGGCATCCACTCGCCCATGTCACCGGCGCGACCAATGCCGTGGTTGCGGAAGGCAATTTTTCCGGACGCCTGCTGTTCCAGGGTGCCGGTGCCGGTGATGGCCCGACTGCCAGCGCGGTGGTTGCCGATCTGATCGATATTGCCCGGGGCGAGACATCCGCGCCATTTTCCATCCCGGTGGCGGAAATGATCCCGATGGCGCCCGCCGGATCGGGCGGGCGGACTGGCCGCAATTATTTGCGCTTTACAGTCACCGACCGGCCCGGCGTGCTGGCGGAAATTACCGCCGCGATGCGCGATGCAGGGGTTTCGATTGAAAGCCTTATCCAGCAGGGCCGTGTTGCCGAGGGCGGTGAAGTGCTGGTGGCCATGGTCGCGCATGAAGGGCCCGAACGCAATGTCGCCCATGCTCTGGAATTGCTCGATGCGTCGCCCAATCTCACGGCCGCGCCGCTGGTGATGCAGATTCTTGCCGTCTGATTTGTCGCCGATTGCGTGGTTACCGCGCGGGAATGTCGCCCTTGCCAATTTTGTCTGCATCCGATCCTTCTGGTGCTTCGGGCAGGGCAGCCAGGTCGATCATCAGCGCGGGCGGCGGCGGGCATTTCTGGAGGCCTGGAATGCACAGCCCGCCAACGGTCGCCGGGCCGGTAAAAATGCCCGGGCCGGCAAGATCGGGTGCGCGGGGCAGGCCGTCATCCACAGCATCTTCCGATTCGGGATCGAGTTCGGACGATGATTTGACCCGGAACAAGGAATTGTCCTGCTCTCGGGCGCAGACCACGATTTCATCGCCCACTTGCGGCGCGCAGGCGGGCTCAGGCGGGGGCGGGCCATAGGCCTTTTGCGCGCTCTGGGCCACTTGTTCGGCTGTTACCGCAGGCTGGTCTTGCGAAATGGCGGGATCGGCTATGATGATCGCCATCATCGCAGCAAGCCCGGCACTTCTCGACATTCAGCCACTCCCTGTTTAAGCGCTCTCTAACCGCGCCAAAGGGACTGAATCAGCCATGAACGATCGCACTGCATCCTCCGCCAAACCTTCCGCCCCTGCAAAGAAACCGATTGCCAAGAGCAGTGTTCTCGACCGCGCTTTGGTTCTGGAGATGGTGCGGGTAACCGAAGCAGCAGCGATTGCGGCATCGAAACTGATTGGCCGGGGCGATGAAAAGGCTGCAGATGCGGCCGCAGTAGAGGCTATGCGCCGCGCTTTCGACGAGCTGGAGATCGACGGTACCGTGGTCATCGGCGAGGGCGAGCGTGACGAAGCGCCGATGCTCTATATCGGCGAGAAGGTTGGCGGCGCGCCCGGCCGCGGCCCCAAGATCGACATTGCGCTCGACCCGCTCGAAGGCACCACGATCACTGCCAAGGCCGGACCCAACTCGCTCGCCGTACTGGCCGCCGCGGAAGAAGGGTGCCTGCTGAATGCGCCAGACACCTACATGGACAAGATTGCAGTCGGCCCGGGCTACCCTGAAGGGGTGATTGACCTTGCCAAGAGCCCGAGCGACAATGTGAAAGCGGTTGCGGCTGCCAAGGGCGTTGCCCCTGCGGACATCGTCGTTTGCGTACTCGACCGACCGCGCCATGCCGACATGATCGCCGAATTGCGCGGCATCGGCTGCGGCATCTACCTGATCCCCGATGGTGATGTCGCCGGGGTGATTGCGGTAACCGACGAAGACACCACGATCGACATGTATATGGGGCAGGGCGGCGCACCGGAGGGCGTGCTGGCGGCTGCGGCATTGCGCTGTGTCGGCGGGCAATTCAACGGACGGCTGGTATTCCGCAATGATGATGAAAAGAACCGCGCCCGCAAGTTGGGAATCGAAGATCTGGACCGGATCTACAAATTGGAAGATCTGGCCAAGGGCGACTGCATTTTTGCCGCGACCGGCGTGACCAGCGGTTCGCTGCTCGAAGGCGTAAAGCGTTTTCGCGGCGGCCGGATGACCACCGAGAGCGTCGTGATGCGCGCCAGTTCGGGCACCGTGCGCTGGGTGAAGGGTGAACACCGGATCGATTGAATCCAGCAGGCAACAGAGGGCGGCTTTCAACAAGTGAAAGTGGCGGCCTGTTGCAATAGGCCGCGTGTTGGCTAATCCCCCGACACACGATCAATCCCCAGAGGAAACACGCATGAAGATTATGGCTGCCAATTCGAACCTGCCGCTGGCACGGGCGATCGCGGCCTATCTCGAAATACCTTTGACCGATGCGAGCGTTCGCCGGTTTGCCGATGAAGAAATTTTCATCGAAATTCATGAAAATGTGCGCGGTGAAGACGTTTTCGTGATCCAGTCGACCAGCTATCCCGCGAATGACAATCTGATGGAATTGCTGATCGCGATCGATGCATTGCGGCGGGCCTCCGCCCGGCGAATCACCGCGGTGGTTCCCTATTTCGGATATGCGCGGCAAGATCGGAAGCCCGGCCCGCGCACGCCGATTTCTGCCAAGCTGGTTGCCAATCTGATTACCGAAGCCGGTGCTGACCGGGTATTGTCGGTTGATTTGCATGCCGGGCAGATCCAGGGTTTCTTCGATATTCCGACCGACAATCTCTATGCGGCGCCGGTCATGGCGGCCGATATCCAGGCGCGCTACGGCGATCAGGAACTGATGGTCGTGTCCCCGGATGTGGGCGGCGTGGTCCGCGCGCGGGCCCTGGCCAAACGGCTCGACAATGCGCCGCTCGCCATCGTCGACAAACGGCGCGACCGGCCCGGCGAATCGGAGGTCATGAACATCATCGGCGATGTGCAGGGGCGCCATTGCATTCTGATTGACGATATTGTCGATTCCGGCGGCACCCTGTGCAATGCGGCACAGGCACTGCTCGATAATGGGGCGACCAGTGTTGCTGCCTATATCACCCACGGCGTGCTGTCCGGCGGCGCAGTGGCACGGGTGAACGCCTCTGCGTTGAAGGAACTGGTCATTTCCGACACCATCCTGGCAACCGATGCGGCGCGCGATTCGGACCGGATCCGGATATTGACCGTCGCCCCGCTGATCGGCGAGGCAGTGCGCCGGATCGCCGATGAAAGTTCGGTTTCCAGCCTGTTCGACTGATCATGGCAAGTGCACGCGACCTGATCCTGGCGAATCGGTTGGCGGATGTCGCCGGATCGATAATCCGTCCGATGTTTCGCGGCGACTGGTCGCATGAGCGCAAGGCAGACGCATCGCCAGTCACGGAAGTGGACAAGGCGGCAGAGGCGGCAATGCGCGCCATTCTCGAAAGCGAAGCCCCGGATGACGGGATAATCGGCGAGGAATACGGCCCCCGCAACGAAGGTGCATGCCGCCAGTGGGTGCTCGATCCGATTGACGGAACCATCAGTTTTATGGCGGGGCGGCCGATCTTCGGCACGCTGATTTCGCTGATCCAGGATGGCTGGCCGGTGCTCGGGATCATCGACCAACCGGTGGCGCGGGAGCGGTGGGCAGGGCGCATCGGCCAGGATACGACCTTCAATGACAAGCCGGTGCGCGTGCGTTCCTGCAAATCCCTGTCTGACGCAACGATCGCATCGTCCGGGCCGCAATATTTTTCGGACGAAGACGCCGGTGCGTTCATGTCCCTGGCGGCGCAGACTTCCAAGATCGTGGTGTGGGGCGGCGATTGCTACAATTACGGCCTGCTGGCGGGCGGCCATCTCGATATCGTCTGCGAATCCGGCCTCAAGCTCCATGATTATGCGGCGCTGGTGCCCATCGTCGAAGGGGCGGGCGGATTGATGGCCGATTGGCAGGGCAATCCGCTGGATGCCTCCAGCGCCAACGCTCAAGGAGGCCGGGTTCTGGCGTTGGGAGAACCGGCGCGGCTGGAAGATGTGCTGGAGGCATTGGGTTAGCGGGGCGCGGGCGGGCTGAAATCTGCCGAAACGCTTGATTTACTACGCCAGCGGTTTATATGCCCGCGCTTCACTGCACGTGATTCATGAGTTGGCCTGGCCGTTAGGGCTGCCAGGGCTGATCGTACGTGTTTCTGAAAAGGAGACGAAAATGCCCAAACTTAAGACCAAGAGCGGTGTGAAGAAGCGCTTCAAAATCACCGCAACAGGCAAGGTGAAGCACGGTGTGGCTGGCAAACGCCACCGCCTGACGCATCACTCGGCCAAGTACATCCGCCAGAATCGTGGCACTTCCGTGATTTCCGATGCCGATGCTCGGACGATCAAGAAATGGGCCCCATACGGCCTCGATTGAGCCGACCACGAATTCCAGGAGTACTGAAATATGCCACGCATTAAACGCGGTGTAACAACCCGCAGCAAACACAAACGGTTACTCGAACAGGCCAAGGGCTATCGCGGTCGCCGCAAGAATACGATTCGCGTCGCGCGCCAGGCCGTCGAAAAGGCCGGCCAATATGCGTATCGCGATCGCAAGATCAAGAAACGTACTTTCCGCGGTTTGTGGATCCAGCGGATCAACGCGGCAGTTCGCGCTGAAGGTCTGACATATTCGCAGTTCATGCACGGCACCAAACTGGCCGGCATAGAGCTGGACCGCAAGGTCATGGCCGATCTGGCGATGAATGAAGGCGCTGCTTTCAAAACCATCATCGAACAGGCGAAGAAGGCACTGCCGGCGTAAGCCTCAAGTGATCCGTATAAAGGCAAAGGGCGGTCCATCGGGCCGCCCTTTCTTTTTTGCGGCCTTGGTATTATATTGCCAAGTATAATAAATAGGGGCGCAATATGGGGGTAGAGCATCCTGTCACGGTCAGTTTCTACGAACCGCCAGAAGATCTGGCGCAATTTTTCACAAGTTTTTATTGTGCTGAAATCCAGCCGGGGGGACCAGGCCCGGTGGCCGACCGGCTGCATCCCGAATGGTCCGGCCTGCGGATATTTTCCGGGGCAAAGCCAATCAGCCGGATATCCGGCCAGCCAACGCTCTCGGATGCCGACGTCGTGGTGACTGGCCCCAGCAGCATACCCTTGCACTTTTCAATCGGGACAACGCGGTTCTGGTCTGTCGGGTTTCTGCCGCTTGGCTGGGCGACTTTTGTCGGCCAGCCGGCGAACCGTTTTGCCAACACCGTGAACAATGCGCGCTCCACCAGCGCATTTTCCCATTTCGTGCCACTGGCGGAAAAGCTGCTCAACGGGGGGGCGTGCGGCGGGGGCACCGATCCAGCCGATCCGTTCCCGATCATGGAAAATTTCTTCCGCAATGAAGCTCCGCGTTTTGGAAATGGCGAACCGCGCATCCAGGCGATCCATGCTGCACTGATCGAACCGGAATTGCCCAATGTCTCGGAAATGGCCGAACGTTGCGGCGTTCATCCCCGTACATTGGAGCGGCTGTGCCTGCGCCACTTCGGATTTTCGCCCAAGCTGTTGCTGCGCCGCCAACGCTTCATGCGCAGCCTGTCACGCTTCATGCTCGATCCGTCGCTGGGATGGGCCAAGGCGATCGATTCGCTCTATGTCGATCAATCGCATTTTGTCCGCGACTGTCACGATTTTCTCGGCATGCCGCCCAGTGCATACGCTGCACTGGACCATCCGATCCTCGCCGCTTTCATGCGCGAACGCAAACGCGTGCTCGGTTCGCCGGTCCAAACTCTGGATCCACCGCGCTGATTTGGTCTGCATATTAGGCAAACGCGCTTTGCGTTGCGCGCCAATTGGCGCTAGCGGGCGAGCCTATGAACGAATTGGAAACCCGCAAAGCAGCCAACCTGGCCGCAATCGCCGCCGCCGATACGCTGGAGGGTGTAGAGGCGCTGCGGATCGATGCCTTGGGCAAACAGGGTTGGATCAGCCAATTGCTCAAGACATTGGGCAAGATGACACCGGAAGAACGCCAGGCTCAGGCACCTGCCATCCAGGCCGCGCGTAGCGAAGTTGCCGAAGCGCTGGCGGCGCGCAAGCAGACGTTGGAAGACGCCGATCTCGAAGCGCGGCTGGCATCCGAAACGCTCGATCTGACGTTGCCCGCGCCGGAAATGCCGCGCGGCACGGTCCACCCGGTCAGCCAGGTGATGGATGAGTTGGCGGAGATTTTCGCCGATCTTGGTTTCGCGGTTAAGACCGGTCCGGAAATCGAGGACGAATGGCATAATTTCAGCGCGCTCAATATGCCGGAAAGCCATCCGGCACGCGCGATGCACGACACGTTCTATTTCCCCGATCACGATGACCAGAACCGCCGCATGTTGCTGCGCACGCATACCTCGCCGGTGCAGATCCGCACCATGATGGCCGAAGGCGCGCCCGTGCGGATCATCGCGCCGGGCCGGGTTTACCGGTCCGATAGCGACGCAACGCATACGCCGATGTTCCATCAGATAGAGGGGCTGGTGATCGACAAGGGCATCCACCTGGGCCATTTGAAATGGACGCTGGAAACTTTCCTCAAGGCATTTTTCGAGACCGATGATATCGTGCTGCGTTTGCGCCCGTCCTACTTCCCCTTCACTGAACCATCGGTGGAGGTCGATGTCGGTTTTGCACTGGAGGACACCCCCAATGGCAAAAGGCGGCGCGTGCTGGGCGGCAGCGGGGATGCGCCGGGCCATGGGTGGATGGAATTGCTCGGTTCCGGCATGGTCAATGCCCGCGTACTGGAAATGTCCGGGCTCGATCCCGCAGAATGGCAAGGTTTCGCCTTCGGTGTCGGGGTCGACCGGCTGGCCATGCTGAAATACGGGATGGATGATCTGCGCGCCTTTTTCGACGGCGATATTCGTTGGTTGCAGCATTACGGGTTCAGCCCGTTCGACCAGCCTACTCTGTCCGGCGGTGTAGGAGCGGGCGCATGAAATTTTCGTTCACATGGCTGAAGGATCACCTCGAAACCACCGCCAGCGCGGCTGACCTTGCTGCTGCGATGAACCGTATCGGCCTGGAAGTCGAAGGGCTGGAAGACCCGGCGGATCGGTTGGCCGGGTTCACCGTGGCCGAAGTGCTGACCGCAGCGCCCCATCCTGACGCGGACAAGCTGCAGGTGCTGACTGTCAGCACCGGAACAGGCGATCCCCAGCAGATCGTTTGCGGTGCGCCCAATGCGCGCGCCGGGATGAAGGGCGTTCTTGGCCAGCCCGGGGCAGTGGTTCCCGCCAATGGCATGGTTCTGCGCAAAAGCGCGATTCGCGGGGTCGAATCCTCCGGCATGATGTGTAGCGTGCGCGAGCTGGAACTGGGCGAGGAACATGACGGGATCATCGAATTGCCCGCCGATGCACCGGTTGGAGTCAGCTTTGCCGATTATCACGGCGCCAGCCCGGTGTTCGATGTCGCGATCACGCCCAACCGGCCCGATTGCATGGGCGTGTACGGCATTGCCCGCGATCTGGCAGCAGCGGGCATGGGAACGCTAAAGCCGATCGCGATGCCATCGTTCGAGGCCAAGGGCGCATGCCCGATTGAGATCAGGACTGACGATCCGGAAGGCTGCCCCGCATTCTATGGCCGGGTCATCACGGGGGTCAGCAATGGCGCGTCGCCTGATTGGTTGCAACAGCGGCTTGTCAGCGCCGGACAGCGCCCGATTTCGCTGCTGGTGGACCTGACCAATTATCTGATGCGCAGCTATGGCCGCCCCGCACATGCCTATGATCTGGCCAGGCTGACTGGCGCCGTGTTCGCCCGCCGCGCCGCGGACGGCGAGCAGGTGCTGGCGCTCAACGAAAAGACCTACACCCTCGATAGCAGCATGACCGTGATTGCGGACGACAAGGGCGTGCATGACATTGCCGGGATCATGGGCGGCGAGGATTCGGGCTGCTCCGAAACGACAACCGATGTCCTGCTCGAAATCGCCTATTTCGATCCTGACCGGATCGGTGCGACCGGCCGCAAGCTGGGGCTCAGCTCCGATGCGCGGACCCGGTTCGAACGCGGGGTCGATCCCGATTTCCTCGAAACCGGCCTTGATCTGCTGACCGGGCTGATTGTGGAGCTGGCAGGCGGAGCGGCCTCCGAAATGGTGCGCGCCGGATCGCCGCCTGCCGAAGCGAAGGCGGTTGCTTTCGATCCCGCGCTGACGGAACGGCTGGGCGGTGTATCGGTCAACCTAGCGCAGCAGCGTTCCATTCTGGAATCGCTCGATTTCGCGGTCGATGCGGCCACCATCCCGTGGACGGTCAAGGCACCGCTGAGGCGTCATGACATCGAAGGCCCCGCCGATCTGGTGGAAGAAGTGGTGCGGATTTTCGGCATTGATGATGTCGCCAGCGCCCCCCTGCCCCGCGCCGAGGGCGTTGCGGCGCCCACCGCATCGCCGGAACAAAAGCGGGAGCGGCGCGTGCGCCGTGCCGCTGCCGCGCGCGGCCTGAACGAGGCAGTAACCTGGTCCTTCCTGCCAACCGCGCAGGCAGAACATTTTGCTGTTAATGGCCAGCCGTTGTGGATGCTCGACAATCCGATCAGCGAGGACATGAAGGCCATGCGGCCTTCCCTGCTGCCGGGCCTGCTGTCCGCAGTAAAGCTCAATCAGGACCGGGGCGCAGCCAGCCTGAGGTTGTTCGAAATTGGCCGGCGCTATTTCCGTAATGAAGATGGTTCCAGCGACGAACGGCTGACGCTGGGCGTGGTGCTTTCGGGCGAGAAAGTGCCAAGGCGGTGGTCGACCGGCAAGGCAGTCATGTTCGATGCGTTCGATGCCAAGGCAGAGGCGGCGGCGTTGCTGGCAGAAGCGGGCGCGCCAGTGGGCAATCTCATGGTGATGGGCGACGCTGGCGGGCAGTTTCATCCCGGCCAATCGGGAACCTTGCGGCTCGGACCCAGGAATGTGCTTGCCCGGTTTGGCGCGCTCCATCCCGCGACGCTTGCCGCATTCGATCTGGATGGGCCGGTAGTGGCGGCGGAAATTTTCCTCGATGCCATTCCGGCCAGGAAGGGGGCGGCCAGCTTCGCCCGAACCGACTACACCCCGCCCGCGCTGCAGGCAGTGAGCCGCGATTTCGCGTTCCTTGTTCCGGCCGATCTGCCTGCCGCCGAACTGGTGCGGGCCATCGGCGGCGCGGACAAAGCACATATCGCCAGCGTTTGCGTGTTCGATGATTTCCGCGGCCAGGGTATTGCGGAAGGCAAGAAAAGCATTGCCCTGGAAGTCGCGCTGCAACCGGGCGAGAAGAGCTTCACTGAAGTAGATTTTCTTGAGATCAACACGAGGATTTTCGAGGCGGCGAGGAAGATCGGAGCAATTCTTCGTGTCCAGGGCACTCTTGATGCGCAAGAGGAGGGTGATGATACCGCGAGTTTTACGGGGACAGTAAGCTAATCTAATGACCAATTCTCGCCGCACCTTCGCGATCATCTCGCACCCTGACGCCGGCAAGACCACGCTCACCGAAAAGCTGCTGCTGCAAGGGGGCGCGATCCATCTCGCGGGCGAGGTCAAGGCGCGCGGACAGGCGCGGCGCGCGCGGTCGGACTGGATGAAGATTGAACAGCAGCGCGGGATTTCCGTAACCTCCAGCGTGATGACGTTCGAGAGGGAAGGGATTACCTTCAACTTGCTCGATACGCCGGGGCACGAGGATTTCTCCGAAGATACCTACCGCACGCTGACCGCAGTCGATTCCGCGATCATGGTAATTGACGCCGCCAAGGGGATCGAGCCGCAGACGCGCAAATTGTTCGAGGTCTGCCGGCTACGTTCCGTGCCAATCATCACCTTTGTGAACAAGGTTGACCGCGAAGGGCGCGATACCTTCGAACTGCTCGATGAAATTGCCGATATGCTGGCGCTGGATGTCAGCCCGCAAGGTTGGCCGATCGGCATGGGCGGGCAATTCGAAGGCGTGCTCGATTTCGCAACGGGCATGGCCGCGCGCCCGGAAGGTCCAAGCAAGGAATTCAAGGGCAGGCGCGACAAGGATGCCGTGCTGCCGGAAAAATTCGCAGAGGAAGCGGAACTGGCGCAGGCGGGCTATCCGGAATTTGATCTGGAGGCCTATCGCAATGGCGATCTGACCCCGGTATATTTCGGATCGGCGCTGAAAAATTTCGGCGTAACCGAATTGATCGGGGCGATTGCCGATTTCGCCCCGCCGCCGCGCCCGCAGCCAGCCGGGGACGAGCAGATTTCGCCCGACCGCGATGAAGTGACCGGCTTCATCTTCAAGGTCCAGGCCAATATGGACCCCAATCACCGTGACCGGATCGCTTTCATGCGGCTGGTTTCGGGCACTTTCAAACGCGGCATGAAGCTCACCCCCAGCGGCCTCGGCAAACCTATCGCGATCCACTCGCCGATCCTGTTTTTTGCGCAAGACCGCGAATTGGCCGATACCGCCGAGGCGGGCGATATCATCGGTATTCCCAACCACGGTACTTTGCGGGTGGGCGATAGCCTGTCGGAAAAAAACGAGGTGCGTTTTACCGGCCTGCCCAATTTCGCGCCGGAAATCCTGCGCCGGGTGGTGCTGAAAGACCCGACCAAGACCAAGCAGTTGCGAAAGGCGCTGGACGATCTTTCCGAAGAAGGCGTGATCCAGGTGTTTTATCCCGAATTGGGCGCGAACTGGATTGTCGGCGTGGTGGGACAGCTGCAATTGGAAGTGCTGATTTCGCGGCTTTCGGCGGAATACAAGGTGGAGGCAGTGCTGGAACCTGCCCCCTTCGACACCGCGCGGTGGATTCGCGGCAGTGATGAAGCGGTGGCTACCTTCGAAGGTTTCAACCGGGCCAATCTGGCGCGTGACCGCGATGATGATCTGGTGTTCCTCGCCCGGTCGGCTTGGGATGTGAACTATCAGCAGGAAAAACATCCCGAGCTGGTGTTTTCCGCTACCAAGGAGCGGTGACAAGCAGGTTTGCCGCGCCTAACATGGCGTATGGCCGATTTTACCGATACGCTAACCCCCGATCATATCGCGATGATCGAACGCCAGCCGATCTTCTTCGTCGCCACTGCGGCGCAGGGCGCGCGGATCAATCTCAGCCCCAAGGGGTATGATGCGTTTCGGGTGCTGGGCCCTGACCGTGTGGCCTATCTGGATCTGGGCGGTTCGGGCAATGAAACGAATGCGCATCTGCTGGCTGACGGGCGGATCACGATCATGTTCTGCAATTTCCAGCAGCCCGCGCTGATCCTGCGGATCTATGGCCGGGGCATCCCTGTCCTGCCCCAGGACGAGGGATGGGGCGTTCTGGCGGATAATTTCACCCTGCGGCCCGGCACAAGGCAGATCTTCGATATTGCGGTGGAATCGGTCCAGACCAGCTGCGGCTGGGGTGTGCCGGTGATGGAGCTGGAGAAGGAGCGGCAGACGCTGATCAAATATCATGCGCAAGCCGATCCGGCCAAATGGATGGCCAAGACCGCCGCACGCGTAGCCAGCATTGATGGACTGCCCACCCGGCCGACCGACCGCTACATCGCCGGCGACACCTGACCGCCTGATGCAACTGACTTTCGCCAGTTACAACATCCACAAGGCGGTGGGCACCGATGGTCGGCGCGATCCGGAGCGGATTATCGCGGTCCTGCGCGAGATGAATGCCGACATCATTGCCCTGCAGGAAGTTGACCTGCGGTTCGGCGACCGGGCGACCGTTCTGCCCCGCGCTGCGCTCGACGATACCAAGTGGCGCGCAGTCGAAGTGGCGAAGCGACCCCGCAGCCTCGGCTGGCATGGCAACGCGCTGCTGGTGCGCAGGGACCTGGAAATCCTCGACGCCGCGCCGATCGATCTGCCGACGCTGGAGCCGCGCGGAGCCGTCAGCGCGGATATCGAGGCGGACGGTCAGCGGTTCAGGGTCGTCGGCACGCATCTCGATTTATCGGGCCTGCGCCGCCATGACCAGGTCCGCGCGATTCTGAAGCATTGCGGAAACCAGGATGTCGCCTGCCCGACAGTGGTAATGGGCGATTTCAACCAATGGGGTCACCGCGGCGGCATCATGCGCGCCTTTCTGCCGCCGTGGCAAGTCCTGTCACCCGGCCGCAGCTTCCCCAGTCGCCGCCCCCTCGCGCCGCTCGACCGGATCATCCTGTCCCGCGAATGGACCGGCACGCAGATGGGCGTGCATCACAGCCACTCCTCCGCCGAAGCATCCGACCATCTGCCGGTATGGACATCGGCCGAACTGCCATGAAATTAGGCACTGCCTAAAATATTAGCAAGGCGCGCGTCGGATCAGGTTCGACCTCATGGCGAAAGGTAAGGATTCTTCGGGCTTTAGGTTTCTGGCACGAAGATTGCTCCTGCTCCCCTGCCGGTGATCGTCCGGTTATTAATTAGGGGGGCTCGATGAAATTCATCATTGCCATCATCAAACCATTCAAACTCGACGAAGTACGCGAGGCGCTGACGGCTGTCGGCGTCGCGGGCATGACCGTGTCCGAGGTCAAGGGATTCGGCCGCCAGAAAGGCCAGACAGAGATTTATCGAGGGGCCGAATATTCTACCAATATGTTGCCCAAGGTGAAGATCGAGATCGCAGTGAGCGACGAGATCGCTGCCCAGGTGGTGGAAACCATCAGGGAAACCGGCAGCACCGACAGTATCGGCGATGGGAAGATCTTTGTCTTCGACCTCGCTTCGGCAACCCGCATTCGCACCGGTGAAACCGGCGATACGGCGCTATGACTGACATGAGGGATATGACGATGATCCGTAAAATGATTTGCGGCGCAGGTGTGCTCAGCACGTCGATGTTCGCCGCCACCGCCGCATTCGCGCAGGAAACTGCCGAAGTGGTTGCCGAAACCGTGACCGAGGTGGCTGCTGCTGTGGCAGAAGCTGCGCCCGCGGTCGCCAATCCGGGCAACAATGCCTGGATGATGACCTCCACGATTCTGGTCCTGCTGATGATCCTGCCGGGTCTGGCGCTGTTCTATGGCGGTCTGACCCGGTCCAAGAACATGCTCAGCACCATGACGCAGGTTGGTGGCGCTGCAGCGCTGGCGATGCTGATCTGGGTGATGTGGGGCTATTCGATGGCTTTCGGCCCGACCACATCCGAAGGGTTTATCGGTAACTTCATCAGCAGCGGCAGCCTATTCCTGTCTTCGGTAACAACGGATTCAACCGCAGCGACATTCTCTGACGAAGTGATTTCCGAATATGTCTTCGTCAGTTTCCAGATGACTTTTGCCGCGATCACCGCCGCTCTGGTTCTGGGTGCAACTGTCGAGCGGATCAAATTTTCCGCAGTGATGCTGTTCACCGCCATCTGGCTCACCATCGTTTATTTCCCGATCGCGCATATGGTCTGGGCCGGCGGCGGTCTGCTGTTCAAGATGGGTGCGCTCGATTTTGCCGGCGGCACCGTGGTCCACATCAACGCGGGTGTCTCGGCGCTGGTGCTCGCCATGTTCCTCGGCAAGCGCAAGGGCTATCCAACAGAGCCCATGCCGCCGCATTCGCTGGTCATGACCATGATCGGTACCGGCCTGTTGTGGGTTGGCTGGTTCGGCTTCAACGCCGGATCGGAACTTGAAGCGGACGGCACAGCCGGTCTCGCGATGATCAACACCTTTGTTGCCACCGCAGCGGGCGCACTTGCGTGGATGCTGATGGAAAAGCTGGCTGGCCACAAGGGTTCCGCGCTGGGTTTCTGTTCGGGCGTAATCGCCGGACTGGTTGCGGTAACCCCGGCAGCGGGCAACAGCGGACCCTTCGGCGCGATCGTGCTGGGCATTGTTGCTTCGATCGTGGCTTACTTCGCGGTTTCCAAGTTGAAAGCCAAGCTCGGCTATGACGATGCGCTCGACGTGTTCGGCATCCACGGTATTGCCGGCATCGTTGGCGCCATCGGCACCGGGATCGTGTACCAGCCGCAGTTCGGCGGACCCGGTGACGGTTCCACCGGCATGGCCGACCAACTGATGATCCAGATCATTGCCGTGGCTGTGGCCATTGCCTGGGCCGCTGTCGGCACCGCCATCGTGGCTGTGATCGTCAAGGCAGTGACCGGCCTGCGCGTCACTCCCGAAATCGAAAGCGACGGCCTCGATATCGGCGAACACGGAGAACGCGCCTACAACTAACATTCGAATTGGCGGGCCGGGCATCCTCTCCCGCCCGGCTCGCCAACCCATGTTCCTCCTGCGAACATCACCTATCAGGGCCGGAGCCAGCCGCTCCGGCCCCTTTTTTGTGCCCGCATTGCCGGCAACAGGTGTGTGGCTTCCATGATACACCGCCGGGATTTCGTTTGGCTGAGGTTGCCAAATTGCCGCGCCTGATTCATTCCTCGCGCCATTGGGGCGATAGACCCCGACCAATCGGAGGGAAAACCAATGGCTAATCTCAAATTTCATCGCGCCCGGACGCTGCGCACCGCGCTGCTGGGCAGCTGCGCCATTGCCTGCGCGGCCACCCCGGCGCTGGCCCAACAGGACCAGACGGGGCAGAATGTCATCATCGTTACTGCGACCAAGCGCGATTCGACGATCCAGGACGTGCCGTTCTCGATCAATGCGCAGACCGAAGCCGACATCCAGCGTTCGGGCGCGGTCACGCTCGAAGATCTTTCGCGCAATGTCGCAGGCCTGATGATCCAGAACCTCGGGCCGGGCCAGAGCCAGGTTTCGGTACGCGGGGTTTCCGCCGGCCAAATCGTGCGTGACCAGCCCGGCGTCAAGGAGCAGGTCGGCGTCTATCTCGACGAATCGGTGATCTCGCTGTCGCTGTTCACCCCCGATCTCGACCTGTTCGATCTCAACCGGGTGGAAACGCTGCGCGGCCCGCAGGGCACGCTGTTCGGCTCGGGATCGGTCGGCGGCACGATCCGCTACATCACCAATCAGCCCGAACTGGGCACTTTCGGCGGAACGGCCGAAGCCAATTTCAACCTCGTCGATGGCGACGATCTGGGCTATCATGTAAAGACCGCGCTCAATGTTCCGCTGGGTGACAATGCTGCGGCCCGCGTGGTCGGATACTACACGCAATATGGCGGCTTCATCAACGCGGTCGGCCCGGCCGGCGGCGAGGACGTGAACGATGGCGAACGCTATGGCGGGCGCATCGCGATCAAGATCGAAGCGGGCGATTCGGTAACGCTTACCCCGCGCGTGATCTATCAGAAGATCGAAGCCAATGGGTTCAACCGTCAGGAAATCTTCAACCTCTATCACAACGAATTCCAGACCAACCCACAGACCTTCGACGAGCGTGAGCAGTTCCTGCTGCTGCGCGAGGCATTCGAGGATGAAACCTTGATCGCCGATCTGGTCGCTGACGTTTCCTTGGGCGGCGTGAAGCTGACCTCGGTCACCTCGTACACCGACCGCCAAATCCTAGTCAGCCGCGATGCCAGCGCACTCAGCGGCTCGGTCTCGGTCGATCTCGGCTTCCCCGATGCGGGTGTGAACCTGCCCTCGAACCTGCGCGATACGACCGATCTTGAGACTTTCTCGCAGGAAATCCGGCTTACTTCGGATTACGACAGCGCGCTGCAATGGGTGGTTGGCGGCTTTTATTCCGAAGTCGATCGCTTCTATCGCCAGCGCCTGCCCACCCCGGGGTATGATGCATTTACCGATCAGGTGCTGGGGGCAGGAACCTCGGCAGCGGTGGCCAACGGGTTCCCGGCAAATTCGCCGTTCAACTCCGATCTGCCCTACGACATCAAACAGACCGCGATTTTCGGCGAGGCCACGCTTGCGGTAAGCGACCGGCTCGATGTGACATTGGGCGCGCGCTATTATGATTTTGAGGAAACGCGCACCATCACCACCGGCGGCCTGTTCGCCAACGGCGATGCGGGCGTGGTTGACGAAACCAGCTCGGACGGGCTCAGCCCGCGCCTGCTGGTCAGCTATGACGTCAGCGACACGGTCACGCTCAATGCCCAGGCATCGAAGGGTTTCCGCCTTGGCGGGGTCAACGATCCGCTCAACACCCCGCTCTGCGATGCAGGGGATCTGGCGCTGTTCGGCGGCTTCCAGGACTATGGCGACGAATCGCTGTGGAACTACGAAATCGGTGCCAAGGCCCAAGGCAAGGGCTTCTATGCCAATGTCGCGGGCTTCTATAACGATATCACCAATCTGCAGGTGACGCTTGACGCCGGCAGCTGTTCCTCGCGCATCGTCTTCAACGTCGAAGAGGCGCATACGCTGGGGATCGAGGCGGAAGTCGGCTTCACGCTGGCCGACGGGTTCGATTTCATGCTGTCAGGCAGTGTGATCGAAGCCGAGTTCGACACCACCCTCCCCGAGCCGCTGGCCACCGCCACCGGCATTCGTGAAGGCAACCGCCTGCCCACCGTGCCTAAATTCCAGCTTTCGGCTTCGGGCAGCTATGAATGGGCGATCGCCGATGCTGCCGATGCGTTTGTATCGGTCGCATACACGCATGTCGGCAACCGCTTCACGCAGCCTGCCGACCAGGAAAGAAACCCGCGCACCTTCGTCCACGGACTTCCGTTCAACGGTGCACCGGCCAACGCCTCGACCACGGTCGATCTGTTGCTTCCGTCGTACGACCTCGTGAACCTGTCAGCAGGCGTCGATTACGAAAACGGCCTGTCGGTCGTGGTCTATCTCAACAATGTGTTCGACGAGAACGCCTTGCTATCCTTCGATCGTGAACGCGGCGGACGGGCGCGGCTTGGCTACAACATCAGCCAGCCGCGCACTTTCGGGGTCACTGCCCGCAAATCATTCTGATCTGCCATTTTCGTGATTGGGGGCCGATTTCCTTCGGGGAATCGGCCCCTTTTTCGTTATAATGCTGCCTGTACAAAATCACTGCAACGTTCGCCGATCATGATGCTTGGCGCGTTGGTATTGCCGGAAACGAGCCGGGGCATGATGCTGGCGTCGGCAATCCACAGCCCTTCGACGCCGCGCGCTTTGAGAGTTGGATCAACCACGCTCTGATCGTCATTGCCCATCCGGCAGGTGCCAACCGGGTGATAGACCGTATCGGCCCGGCGGCGGATCAGATCGTCCAGCGCAGCGTCATCGCCCAGATCTACCGGGTACCGGTCCTGCGGCGCGTAATCTGCAAGGGGGGATGCTTCGGCGATCCGGTGCGACAGCCGGACACCGGCGCGCAAAACCGCAATATCACGCTCGTCATCGAGGAAGTTTGGATCGATCCGGGGCGGAGCGTCAGCATCGCTGCTGCCCAGGGTAACGGTCCCGCGGCTTTCCGGGCGCAAGACGCAGGCGTGGAGCGAAAAGCCGTGTCCCTTGACCTTCTCGCGGCCGTGATCTTCCAGCATCGCGGGTACGAAATGCCACTGGACATCCGGGATCGGCGCATCGGGCATGACGCGCCAGAATCCGCCCGCCTCGGCATAGGGCGTAGTCATTATCCCGGTGCGTTTGCGGCGATGCTCAATCATCGCCCTGACCATACGCACGGTCCCCGCCAGGCTGTCTCCGATCGGCACTTTCGATTCTGTCTGCCAGCTCGACACATAGTCTATATGGTCCTGCAGATCGCGGCCGACCGCAGGTTTGTCGACCTGCACAGCGATTCCGTGGTCGCGCAAATGGGCCGCCGGACCGATTCCCGACAGCATCAGGATTTGCGGACTGTTGAATGCACCTGCGGAAAGGATCACCCCGCCGCGTGCGGTAAGAATCTGGCGTTTCTTTCCGCGCCTGATGGCAACGCCCGTAGCCCGGCCATTTTCGATCACCAGCTTTTCCACCAGCGTTCCTGTGATGATCCGCAGATTCTCGTTTTCACGAAGTGGTTCTATGTAGGCCCGCGCAGCCGACCAACGCTCGCCGTCCTTCTGGGTAACCTGATAGATCCCGAATCCTTCCTGGCGTTCGGCATTGAAATCTTCATTGCGCCGCAGCTGGAGCGCCTCCGCGCTGCTGACAAAGGCGGCGCTGGTGGGATTTACGCTGGTCTGATCGGATACGAACAGTGGTCCATCACCGCCATGGAAGCCGTCCGGTCCGCGGGCGTTATGTTCGGCGCGTTTGAAAAACGGCAGGACATCGTCATAGGTCCATCCAGCGCAGCCCAGTTCGGCCCAGCGGTCGTAATCCCACCGGTTGCCGCGAATATAGATCATGGCATTGATCGCGCTGGAGCCGCCCAGGCCCTTACCCCGCGGCTGATAGCCGACCCGCCCATTGAGCCCTTTTTGCGGTACCGTGTCGAAGCGGTAATTGGCGCTCTTGGGAATGAACGGCATGAAACCAGGCGTCTTGACGAGAAAATTGTCGTTCCTGCCGCCCGCCTCGATCAGACAAACCTTATACTTGCCCGTCTGCGCCAATCTGCCTGCCGCCGCGCTGCCTGCGCTGCCGCCGCCGACTACGATAATGTCGAACTGATCCATGCTCTCTCCGTTTTTCTTGCGGAGGTTACGCAGGCTTTTCCCGTCCGGCAATCGGGTTGTCATTCGGAACTGGTTTTTCTGCACCGGCAATTGCGGCTTCACCGTGCCGATCAAGCCAGCGCGCACGGATCATGTCGGATGTGTCCCGGCTGCCATCATGGGTCCAGCCCGGCGGGCGCCAGATATAAGACAGCTTGTGCCGCCACGGCGCACGCCAGACATCCTGGGCAATTCCGATCCATTCATGGAGCACCGCCCACAGCAGGTTGAATGTGCCCAATTGGCGAACAATGCCGTAGCGGATCTGCTCGGTACCTTCTTGCTGGAACGTGCCGAACAATCTGTCCCACACGATGAAAGTGCCTGCATAATTCCGGTCGAGATAGAGCGGGTTGGTGGCGTGGTGGACCCGGTGATGGCTGGGGGTGTTCATCACTGCTTCGAACCAGCGGGGCATCCGGCCAATGGCTTCGGTGTGGATCCAGAACTGGTAGATCAGGTTGAACGCACCGACGAACAGGATCATCGCCGGGTGAAAACCCAGCAATGTCAGCGGAATGCGGAAGATGAAAGACAGCGCGAAGAATCCGGTCCAGCTCTGCCGCAGCGCAGTGGACAGATTGTAATGCTGGCTCGAATGGTGGTTCACATGGCTGGCCCAGAACCAACGCACGCGGTGGGCGCAGCGGTGGAACCAGTAATAGCCCAGATCATCCAGTACGAAACATAATGGCCAGGCCCACCACACCGTCCACCATTCAGCGCCAAAATCGAACAGGCGAAACTGGTACAGCCAGAGAGACAGCGCCAGAACCGCGCCCCCTGTCAGCAAACCCGCCGCCGAACTGCCCAATCCGAAGGCAAGCGAAGTCAATGTATCGCGCGGCTCATAGGCTTCGGGCCGCCTCCGCCATGCCCAGATCATTTCGATCAGCACCAAAGCCACAAAGAACGGCACCGCAAAATCAATCGGGGAATAGTCAGGCATGGGAGACTACCTTAGCAGCATTGATCGCATTTACCCAGTTTTCGGGATCGTCCACATCCAGCAATGCCTTGCCGAACCATCGCTCGCCGCTGTCGGCTTCCAGGGAACTTTTCCCGGAATCTTCCAGGGCCGCGGCACTTGATCCCGGGCCTAGCAATCTTCCGGCGAATTGCGCGCCGTGCACCTTCACCAGGATGACCCTGTCGGCTCGATCACGGAGCAGGGCAGCCCTGCCCGATCGGTCGAGGGCAACTTCCTGCGCTTCGAAGCCGTAGATGACCTCGTCAGCCAGCATCCGGGCATGCTGTTGGTCCCGTATTCGGATATCACGGCCGAGCCCCATCCGCCGGGCAATCCATGCCAGCACCAGAATAGCCGCCAGAGAGGTGAGGAATTGCCCTAGGAACGCCATCAGCCGCGCTCTTCGGCGAGCATTTCCAAGCCTTGCCGAACGGGAGAAAGATCATAGCCTGCCGCGCTCGCCTGCCGCGCCAATTGGTCCGGATCGCCGCCTTTGCTTGCTTCGGCCAGGGCCCATAGCAAGGTAGAGCGAGTGCCGGAACGGCAATAGGCCAGTACCTTGCCTTCAGCAGCGGACAGGGCATCGGCCATCTGGCTGACCTGCGCTTCGCTGAATTGCCCGCCCGTAATCGGGATCCAGACATAGTTGATGCCTTTTTTGGCAGCCGCCTGGCGGATGGAGCCGCTGCTTGGCTGGTCAGGGTCTTCATCATCCGGCCGGTTGCAAATAATCAGGGTCACGCCTTTCTCTTGCGCGGCATCGACATCGTCCAGCGATATTTGCGGGCTGGCCATGACCGAATCGGAAAGGCGGCGGAAGTGGTTCATGGCAGTGGATCCCGTACAAATTCGAAACTGTTCTTGCCCCTGGACTGCACTTCACGCAACCCAAACACAGCCAGACTATGCGAAAATGTCACATTTTTGGGTCAAGCCATCGGCGCTGCTTAAATTGTTCGCGCAAGGCTGGAATATGCGCTATGATTATAGTCTATTTGGTGGGAATTCAGACAAGGATCTGCTTCTACCGTAAATGTCAGGAGCGCTTTCCGTCCGCGTTCCGGCATGGTGATTACCGGGCGGCGTGACGAAGGTACGAATTTTATTATGGGTTACGACAAAGGGCGCCGGGGCCGGGGCCGCGACAAGCGCGATGGTTTCGGTGAAGAGAGTTTTTCCCCGTTCGGCGGTGAATCTCAAGGTGGTTTTGGCGGCGACAGCTACGGCGGCGGTGATCGTTTTGGCGGCGGCGGTGG